>NZ_JBHWMB010000132.1:0-11790 GCF_042730015.1 Streptomyces sp. NPDC059957
TCAAACGCCGGACGGGCTGAAAGCGGGGGCCCCGGGCTGCGCCCGGACCCCTGGGGCTCCGCCCCAGACCCCGGTCCTCAAACGCCGGACGGCTGAAATGGCGCGGGCGGTCTGAAAGTTCCACCCCCGGACGGGAGCGGGGGGCGGCCCGGGCCGGGGACGGGGGCGGGGTGGGGTGTCGGCCTGGACGTAAAGCGTGATTTGTGGCGCTGGAAGAGGCCGCGCCCTGTCGAAGCAGAGCAGAGGGCGCCTAAATCATGCAGTCCAGGCCGACACCCCACCCCGCCCCCGGCACCGACCCCCACCCGCAGCCACCGAGCCCCGGCAACACCCCAGCCCCGCCGGCGCTTGAGGCGCAGGGGCCCGGGGACCGGCCCCCTGCAACGGCGCCGCACCAGGGCTACGCCTCGTACGGCCGCGCCGGCCAGGGGGCGTCCGCCGGGCGGAGGGAGGACAGGGACGGGTCGGCGGCGAGGGCTGCCGACAGGGCCAGGACTCCCGTCACGAGCCCGGGGTTGCCCAGCTCGCCCGCCAGGACACCCCGTACCAGCTCCGGCAGCGGCACCCACGCCAGCTCCATGTCCGCCTCCTCCGAGCCGGACTCCGCATAGCGCTCGCCGTCCGCCTCCGCGACGCCCCGCGCGAGGAAGATCCGGATGGCCTCGTCGGAGCCGCCGGGGGACGCGTAGAAGTCGGCCAGCACCCGCCAGTCCTCGGCCTTGACGTGCGCTTCTTCCTGCAGCTCGCGCTGCGCCCCGTGCAGCGGGTTCTCCCCCACGACGTCCAGCAGGCCCGCCGGGAGCTCCCACAGCCGCCGCCGCACCGGGTGCCGGTACTGGCTCAGCACGAGCACCCGTCCCGCGTCGTCCAGTGCGAGCACGCACACCGACCCGGGGTGCACCTGGTAGTCGCGGCGGGCCACGGACCCGTCCGGCATCCGTACCTCGTCGGAGGCGACCGCCGTCTTCGCGCCCTGGAACGGCCGCCCCGTCGACACCGTCTCCCAGGATTCCGCAGTGTCCTTGATCTCCATGCCCCGAAGCCCTCCACAACGCGCGACAGCCGGGGTACGGATCTCCGTACCCCGGCTGCCAACGTTATGCGGTCGTGCGGCTACTTCGCGGCCTGCTGCCGCTCCACGGCCGCCTTGACCAGACCCGCGAAGAGCGGGTGCGGGCGCGTCGGGCGCGAGCGCAGCTCCGGGTGGGCCTGGGTGGCCACCAGGTAGGGGTGGACCTCGCGCGGGTACTCGACGTACTCGACGAGCTTGTTGTCCGGGGAGGTGCCGGAGAAGACCAGACCGGCCTTCTTCTCCAGCTCACCGCGGTAGGCGTTGTTGACCTCGTAGCGGTGGCGGTGGCGCTCGTCCACGTACGCCTGGTCTCCGTAGACCTCGCGCACGATGGAGCCCTCGGCGAGCTTCGCCGGGTACATGCCCAGGCGCATGGTGCCGCCCAGGTCACCCGCGCCCTCGACGAAGGCCAGCTGCTCCTCCATCGTGGAGATCACCGGGTTCGGGGTGGAGGCGTCGAACTCGGTGGAGTTCGCGTCCTCGATGCCCGCCAGGTTGCGCGCGGCCTCGATGACCACGCACTGCAGACCCAGGCACAGGCCGAGCAGCGGCACCTTGTTCTCGCGGGCGTAGGTGATCGCGCCGACCTTGCCGTTGACACCGCGGTCGCCGAAGCCGCCGGGGACGCAGATCGCGTCCACGTCGCCGAGCACCGCCGCGGCACCGGCCGGGGTCTTGCAGTCGTCGGAGGTGACCCACTTGATCTGGACGCGGGCCCTGTTGGCGAAGCCGCCGGCGCGCAGCGCCTCGGTCACCGACAGGTAGGCGTCCGGCAGGTCGATGTACTTGCCGACGAGCGCGACCTTGACCTCGTGGTCGGGGTTGTGGACCCGGTCCAGCAGGTCCTCCCAGACGGTCCAGTTGACGTCGCGGAACGGCAGGTCGAGCTTGCGCACGACGTACGCGTCCAGGCCCTCGGTGTGCAGCACCTTGGGGATGTCGTAGATCGACTTGGCGTCGATCGCGGCGACCACGGCCTCCTCGTCGACGTCGCACATCAGCGAGATCTTGCGCTTGATGGAGGTCGGGACCTCGCGGTCGGCGCGCAGCACGATGGCGTCGGGCTGGATGCCGATGTTGCGCAGCGCCGCCACCGAGTGCTGGGTCGGCTTGGTCTTCAGCTCGCCGGAGGGGCCGATGTAGGGCAGCAGCGAGATGTGCACGACGAAGACGTTGTCGCGGCCGACCTCGTGGCGGACCTGGCGGACGGTCTCCAGGAACGGCAGCGACTCGATGTCGCCGACGGTGCCGCCGACCTCGGTGATGACGACGTCGACGTCGTCGGTCGCCATGCGGCGGATGCGGTGCTTGATCTCGTTGGTGATGTGCGGGATGACCTGCACGGTGTCACCGAGGTACTCGCCGCGCCGCTCCTTGGCGATGACCTGCGAGTAGACCTGGCCGGTGGTGACGTTGGCCGAGCCGTCGAGGTCGACGTCGAGGAAGCGCTCGTAGTGACCGATGTCCAGGTCGGTCTCGGCGCCGTCGTTGGTGACGAACACCTCACCGTGCTGGAACGGGTTCATGGTGCCGGGGTCGACGTTCAGGTACGGGTCGAGCTTCTGCATCGTGACCCGAAGACCGCGCGCCTTCAGCAGCGCACCCAGGCTGGAGGCCGTCAGGCCCTTGCCGAGGGAGGAGGCGACACCCCCGGTGACGAAGATGTGCTTGGTCGTCATGGATTTGGGCGGCATCGCCAAGAGGGGGCTCCCGTGGTCGCGAAGGTGAGGTGCGTCCGGCGCCGGCCACCATCGAACCGGAGGGTCTCAGGGGGCGCCGAAGCTGCGGTTTCGGGGCTCCTGATTCGCACAGGCAGACCACCGGTCCACGGGATACCAGCCTATCAGCGCCCGGGCCGGTCCGCCTCCGGCCACGCGCCGGGGCACCTTCCGCGGGCCCTGTCGGCGCGGCAACGCCCTGCTCACCCGTTCAGCCGAGTGGCATTGTTCCAGGGCTAAAGGGGATCACTAGGGTTCCGTCATATCCTGCTCGGATATCGATCACATCACCGCCGAGCAGTCCGGCGAACGGCGTAATCCCGCCGGTTCCGGAATCATGGGCTCAACGCGGCGATCCACCATCCACAGGAGACCGCGCAACCGCGCAATGCAAGCGCCCCTCGGGGCGGACGTGCTGTTCGACTGGAGATGCAACGTGTCCGGGCGCATCGAGGATTACGCACTGATCGGCGACATGCAGACCGCGGCATTGGTCTGCCGGGACGGGGCGGTGGACTGGCTGTGCCTGCCACGGTTCGACTCCCATGCCGTCTTCGCGAGCATTCTCGGCACCGAGGAACACGGGTTCTGGCGGATCGGCCCGGCGTTCCCGGCCGGCGCCGAGGCCCCGCGTGCCACCCGGCGCCGCTACCGCGGTGACTCGCTGGTCCTGGAGTCCGAGTGGGACACCCCGCGCGGCACGGTCCGCGTGATCGACTTCATGCCGCCCCGCGAGGACCACGCCCCGCAGATCATCCGCATCGTGGAGGGCATCAGCGGGCGCGTCCCCATGCGCTCCGCGCTGCGCATGCGCTTCAGCTACGGCCGGGTGGTGCCCTGGGTGCACCGGGTGGACGACCGCACCGTGGCCGTCGCGGGCCCCGACTCGGTCTGGCTGGACACCGAGGCGCAGACGTACGGCAAGGACCTGACCACGTACTCCGACTTCACCGTCGGGCCGGGCGACCGGATGGCCTTCTGCATCAGCTGGCAGCCCTCGCACAAGGAGCCGCCGCAGCCGCCGGAGGCCGAGGAGGCCCTGGAGGCCACCACCGAGTTCTGGCGCGACTGGGTCGAGCAGTGCACGTACCACGGCCCCTACCGGGAGGCGGTGATCCGCTCCCTGATCACCCTCAAGGCGCTCACGTACGCCCCCACGGGCGGGATCGTCGCCGCGCCCACCACCTCCCTCCCGGAGGAGATCGGCGGCAGCCGCAATTGGGACTACCGCTACACCTGGCTGCGCGACGCCGCCATCACCCTGTCCTCGCTGCTGCGCACCGGCTACCGCGAGGAGGCCTCCGCCTGGCGGGACTGGCTGCTGCGCGCGGTGGCCGGCGACCCGGAGAACCTGCAGATCATGTACGGGATCGCCGGTGAGCGCGAGCTCGGCGAGACCGAGCTCGATTGGCTGCCGGGATACGAGAACTCCGGCCCGGTCCGGGTCGGGAACGGCGCCGCCGGCCAGCTCCAGCTCGACGTGTACGGCGAGGTCACGGAGGCCCTGCACCTGGGCCACATGACGGGCCTCGCCCGCAACGACTACGCCTCGCTGCTCCAGCTCAAGCTGATCCGCTACCTGGAGACCAACTGGGACCAGCCCGACGAGGGGATCTGGGAGGTGCGCGGTCCGCGCCGGCACTTCGTGCACTCGAAGGTGATGGCGTGGGTGGCCGTGGACCGCACGATCAGGCTGATCGAGAGCGGTGAAGCGGACGGGCCGCTGGAGCGGTGGCGCGAGATGCGCGACGAGATCCACCAGGACGTCTGCGAGAAGGGCTACGACAAGGAACGCAACACCTTCACGCAGTCCTACGGGTCCCAGGAGCTGGACGCGTCCCTCCTGCTGATCCCGCAGATGGGCTTCCTGCCGCCGGACGACAAGCGGGTGATCGGCACGATCGAGGCGATCCAGCGCGAGCTGTCGACCCCGGACGGCTTCATCCTGCGCTACCCGACGTCGGGTGCGGACGCGGGCGTGGACGGTCTGGAGGGCGACGAGGGGGCCTTCCTGGCGTGCTCGTTCTGGATGGCGGACGACCTGGCGATGATCGGCCGGGTCGACGAGGCCCGCCGCCTCTTCGAGAAGCTGCTGGCGCTCCGCAACGACCTGGGGCTGCTGGCGGAGGAATGGGATCCGAAGCTCCAGCGCCAGGTGGGAAACTTCCCCCAGGCCTTCAGCCACGTCCCCCTGATCGACACGGCCCTGCGGCTGACGGCGAGCGGGGCGTACGGGGGCTGACTACCCTGGAGGGGTCGTTCGCCTTTCCGCCTCTCCCGGAAGGGGGTAGCCATGGCTCCCCTCTCGAAGGCGGGCACGGCACTTGCCGAGCTCCGCGAGGACCTGTCCGGCGCCGTACTGGTTCCGGACGATCCGGGGTACGACGAGGCCCGCATCCTCTACAACGGGATGATCGACCGCAGGCCGGCCGTCATCGCGCAGTGCGAGAGTCCGGTGGACGTGGTGACCGCCGTGCGTTTCGCACGGCGGCTCGACCTGCCGATAGCGGTGCGCGGCGGCGGTCACAGCGTGGCCGGCATGTCGCTCAACGACGGCGGCGTGGTCGTGGACCTGCGCCGCATGCAGGAGGTGACGGTCCATCCCGGGGCCTCGGCCGTCCGCGTCGAGGGCGGCGCCACGATGAGCCATCTGGACCGGGCCTGCGAGCGGTACGGACTGGCGACCACCGGCGGCCGCGTCTCCACCACCGGGGTGGGCGGCTTCGTGCTCGGCGGCGGCACCGGGTGGCTGGACCGCAAGTTCGGCCTGGCCGTGGACAACCTGCTCGCCGTGGACCTGGTGACGGCCGACGGGGAGATGGTGACGGCGACCGCCGAGGACCACCCCGAGCTGTTCTGGGGGCTGCACGGCGGCGGCGGCAACTTCGGCATCGCGACCTCGCTGACCCTGCGGCTCCACGAACTGCCGGCCATGTCCCTCGCGTTCCTGCTGTACCTGCCGGAGCACGGGCCCGAGATGGTCCGTACGTACCGGGACCTCATGGAGGACGGGCCGCGCGAGGCCGGCGGCGGCGCCATCTACATGACGGGCCCGCCCGAGGAGTTCGTCCCGCCGCACCTGGTGGGCCGGCTGCTGGCGGGCGCGCTGGTCACGTACGCGGGTCCCGTGGAGGCCCTGCGCGGGCTCGTCGCGCCGCTGCTGGCGATCCCGCACGAGGCGGAGATGGTGACGGCCCTGCCCTACCCGGACCTCCAGTGCATGCTCGACGATCCGCCGGGCATGCGGAACTACTGGTCGGCGGAGTACCTGACCGGGGTGCCGGACGCGTTCGTGGACGTGTTCTGCGCCCGCGCGGACTCGATGCCGGTGCCGAGCGGCACCCAGCACGTGGTGTGGCCCCAGGGCGGCGCGATCGCCGAGGGCCCGGCCGACTACCCGGTGTCGTTCCGCGACGCGCCCTGGGCGGTGCACCCGTTCGGCGCCTGGGAGGACCCCGCCGACGACGACCGCTGCCGCCAGTGGGTCAAGGACGTCCGCGCCGACGTCCAGCCCTGGAGCACCGGCGCGGTCTACCTCAACTTCACCGGGGACGAGGGCGGAGACCGGGTGGTCGCCGGCCTCGGCGCGGAGAACATCCGGCGGCTGGGCCGGTTGAAGCGGGAGTACGACCCGGACAACGTCTTCCGCTTCAACCACAACATCCAGCCCGCCTGACCGCCCGCCCGGGGCTTACGCGAAGGCGGTCACGGGAGGGCGGTCACCTGAGGGCGGTCACGTGAGGGCGGTGACGACCTCCTTCGCCGCCCGCTCCCCCTCGGTCGCCCCGCCTTCCATGAACCCCTGGAAGTCGTAGCTGCAGTGCTCGCCGCCGATGTGGATCCGGCCCTGCGCGGTGCCCTCGTACTTGGCGTACTTGTGCAGGTAGCCGGTCGGCCAGTACGAGTACGCACCGAGCGCGTACGGGTTGCGGTGCCAGGCCGATATCTGCGCCTTGCCGTTCCAGGCCGCCTTGGTGCCGGGGAAGAAGGCGTCGATCCCGGTGAGCATCCGGCCCGCGAGGGCGCGTACGTAGGGGTCTGAGTCGGTGGCGAAGGGGGTCGCGGGGGTGATCGCGCCGGCCAGGGTGCCGCCGCCGTACTGGAGCAGGATGCCTCCGTTGCCCGGCTGGACCTTGGTGGTGTCCCAGGTCTGCTGGACCTCGCTGTCGGTGAAGCAGTCCCCGGCGGAGACCCCCGGCCAGGGGCCGGTGCCGCGCCAGGGGCGGCTGGTGAACTGCATGTTGAGCTTGGTGCAGTAGCCCATGCGTGCGTCGCGCAGCAGGTTCTTCATCAGCGGGTCGAAGCCGGCGCCGGTGGTGTCGATCCGCTGGAGGACCGGCAGCGGCAGGCACAGGATGGTGTGGTCGGCGACGACCGTCCGGGTGGTGCCCGAGTCGTTGAAGGTCAGGGTCTGGGTGCCGTCGGAGGAGACGCGTACGGCGACCAGCTCGCGCCCCATGACGAGCGAACCGGCGGGCAGGGCTTGGGCGATGGCGTTCGGCAACTGGTCGTTGCCGCCCGTGATGTGGTAGCGCTCGTTGGACAGGCCCCAGACGTTGAAGTTGCCCGGGTTGGGCTGGTAGCCCATCAGCAGGACCAGAGCGAGGGCGGACTGCTGGTCGGTGTCGGCCCCGTACTCGACGTTGTACGCCACGTCGATGAAGCGGCCGAGCTGCGAACCGTGTCCGCCGGGGATCCGGGTCTCGATCCACTGGTGGACCGTCATGTTGTCGAGGGCGGTGCCCGCGGGGGTCGAGGAGTTCCAGGCGACCTCCCCGGACTCCTGGAGGTCGCGGCGCAGGGCCTGGTAGACGGCCTTGAAGTCCTCGTCGGCCTGCTCGCGCGGATAGTACGTCCCGTTGAACCAGAGGACCTCCTCCGCCCCGTTGGGGCCGCCGCCGAGGAAGTCCTCGGTGGGGAGGTTGAAGCGGCGGCAGAGCTCGAGGATCTTCTTGTGGCTGGTGTCGATCAGCTCGCCGCCGATCTCGGAGGTCTGCCCGTAGGCCCACAGGGAGCGCTGGGTCCACATCCGGCCGCCGACGCGGGTCGGGTTGGCCTCGTAGAGCGTGAAGGGGACGCCCGCGTCCTTGAGGGTGAGGGCTGCGGTCAGCCCCGAGATGCCGGCGCCGACGATGACGACGCGGGCGGGGGTGACGGGCTTCTTGTCGGGCGCGGCTTCCACGGCGCGGGCGAGCGCCGGGGCGGCCGCCGCCGAAGCGACGGCGGTACCGAGCCCGAGTGCGGCGGCGCGCCCCAGGAGCTGACGGCGGGTCGAGCCGCGGACCTCGGCGACGGGCAGGCCCAGCCGGCGGGCGGCTGCGTGTTCGGCGGCGAGCTGACGGAGCGCGTGCATCAGTGGCGTACGGGCCATGGCGGTGGCTCCTTCTCAGACGTTCGCGGCGGAGGCGGAGGGGGCGGGCTGGTCGGCGGGCTCGTCGGTGCGCTCGGCGGCGTCCTCCAGGACGACGCGGCCGATGATCTCGTAGCGGTCGGGGGCCTTGAACTTCAGCCACAGGCCCAGTCCCAGCCCGCCGAAGAAGACGACCCCGACGATCCACGGGATCAGCGTGAAGAAGAACGAGTCGGCGGCCAGCCCGGCCGCCGTCTTCATGTTGACCAGCAGCAGGACGACCACGGCGGCCATGGCGATGCCGCCGATCAGCGGGGCCGTGAAGGTGCGCAGCCAGTGCCGGTCCTCGGGGTGGTTCTTGCGGAAGTAGCCGATCACCGCGAAGGAGCACAGGGTCTGGACGATGAGGATCGCCATGGTGCCGAGGATCGCGAGCAGCGTGTACAGGTGGATGTACGGGTCCTGCCCGGTCAGCCAGAACAGCGCGACCAGGCCGGTGGCGATGGCCGTCTGCACCATGGAGGCGATGTACGGGGAGCCGTGCTTGGCGTGCGTGCGGCCCAGGCCCGGGTGGAGGAAGCCCTCGCGGCCGATGGCGTAGAGGTAGCGGGCGGCGCACTGGTGGAAGGCCATGCCGCAGGCGAAGGAGCCGGTGAGCAGCAGCCACTGGAAGGCGTCGACGGCCCAGGCGCCGATGAAGGTCTGGGTGGGGGCGAAGAACAGGTCGAGCGGGCTCGCGGAGGCGGAGAGCTCCACGGACTTGGTGAGGCCGTTGCCCGCGATCGTCATCCAGGAGACGTAGATGTAGAAGAGGCCGACGCCGACGACGGAGATCAGGGTGGCCTTGGGGATGACCTTCTTCGGGTTCTTGGACTCCTCCCCGTACATGGCCGTGGACTCGAAGCCGACCCAGGACCAGAAGGCGAAGAAGAGGCCGAGCCCGGCGGAGGCGCCGGTGAAGGCGTTCTTGGGGTTGAGGGGTTCGACGGGGATGCCGTCGGGGCCGCCGCCCGCGATCAGCACGGCGGTGGCGACGGCGAAGAGCACGGCGATCTCGGCGATGAGCATCACGCCCAGGGCCTTGGCCGTGAGGTTGATGTCGAAGTGCGCGAGGGCCGCGGTGATCGCGATCATGGCGGCCGCGTAGACGATCCAGGGCAGGTCTATGCCGAGCTGGTCGTGGACGGTGGTCTTGGTGAAGTAGGAGAAGACGCCGACGATCGAGGCCTCGAAGACGATGTAGGCGAGGACCGCGAGCATGCCGGAGGCCATGCCGGCGATCCGGCCGAGGCCGTGCGAGATGTACCCGTAGAAGGCGCCGGCGGCGGTGATCCGCTTGGCCATGGCGACGTAGCCGACAGCGAAGACGGTCAGGACGGCGGTCGCGAACAGGTATCCGGCGGGGGCGCCGATGCCGTTTCCGAAGCCGACGGCGATGGGAAGGTTGCCGGTCATCGCGGTAATGGGGGCCGCGGTGGCGACGGCCATGAAGACGACACCGACCAGGCCCACAGAATTGGCTTTCAGCCGCTGGACCTGGGGTGCGCCGCCGCCGGTGCTGCTATCCGTGCTCATGGCTCCTCGTTCCTGTCGTGAGGGCGCTCACTCTCTCCTTGCGTGACGTACGCCACAATCGGCAGTCAGTCCGATAATCTCCTTACAAGGGCGACGAGTTGTCGGGCCGGACGGGGGTAGATGAGACCCCGTAACCGCTCGGTGATGTGCACGGAACAAGAGCCCCGGTAGCGTCCGCCATATGGACAATCAGGGCGGGATCACGGTTCAGCGGGCACTTGAGCTGCCGGGGCTGCGCGGCGGACTCCCGGAGGTTGTGGCCTGCGCCGACCGGCTCGGCCGGACCGTGCGCTGGGTGCACGCCGGCGAGGTCCCCAACATCGCTTCCCTGCTCAAGGGCGGCGAACTTCTGCTGACCACCGGCCTCGGCCTCGGCACCCGCCCCGCCGAGCAGCGCGCCTTCGTACGCCGCCTCGCGGACCGCGGCATCGCCGCACTGGTCGTCGAGCTGGGCCCCCGCTTCACCCGGCTCCCGGCCACCCTGGTGGAGACGGCGCGGGCCGTCGGCCTCCCCCTGGTCCAGCTCCACCGGGAGGTCCCCTTCGTGACCGTCACGGAGGAGGTCCACACCGAGATCATCAACGGGCACTACGCACTGCTCCAGCGGGCCGAGGAAGTCCACCGGCGCTGCACGGAAGCCCTGCTCGACGGCGGCGGAATCCCCCAAGTGCTCCACATCCTGGCGGACTTCACGGCCAACCCCGTCTTCCTGGAAACCCCCGACGGCCAGCTGCTGTACGCGGCCGGCCCGGTCGCCGGGGAGGCCGCGGCGGACCCGCTCCAGGTCTGGGAGGGCCTACGGGGGCAGCGCCCGGCGGAGCCCTCCGGCAACGCCGTGGTGGTCGACGTCCCGGGCGGCGGCCGCGGCGCGGGCTCGGTGCGGGCCAGGCTGGTCCTGCTGGGGGTGTCCGCCCCGCTGCTGCCCGTACACCGGATGGCTGCGGAGCGGACGGCCGGCGTACTGGCCGTCGTGCTGATGCAGGCCCGTCAGGAGGACGAGCTGGCGGCGCGCGGCCGCGGAGACTTCCTCACCGACCTGGCGGAGGGACGGATCTCGGCGGAGGACGCCCCCGCACAGGCCCGCGTCCTGGGCTTCAAACCGGGCCCCGGCCCGCTCCTGCCCATCGTCATGCGGCTGTCCTCGGACCTGGCCCCGTCCGGCAACTGGGCGGTCCTGGCCCGGGCCGTCCTGGAGGAACTCGCCTCCGTCGGCGTCCCGGTGCTCCTCGGCGTCCGCCCGGTCGAAGGCCGCGTCCCCCTCCTCGTCTCCCTCCGCTCCGACGCCGAGCGCACGACAGTCGCGGACCGGGTCGCGGTCGCCCTACGGACCGGCGTGGAGCGGGCCGGCCTGGACCGGGCGGGGGCCGCGCCGGCGGTGGTCGTCGGCGTCTGCGGAAGCTGGGCGGCGGCCTCGGCGGGCCTGCGCCACGCGGCGGAGACGGCCACCGCCGCGGCCGGGCTGCCGTCCCGCCCCTGGTACGACGCCCGCCGCCTCGACATCGACCTGCTGCTGTGGCGCCTTCGCGAACACCCCGACCTGGCGGCCTTCGTGGACCGCGCGATCGGCGCCCTGCGCGTCCACGACACCCAGTCCCGCCCGCCGCTCCTGCCCACCCTGGAGACCTACCTGGCCCACGCGGGCCGCAAGGCGGAGACCGCGCGCGAGCTCCACCTGAACCGCCAGACCCTGTACAACCGCCTCGCCCGCATCTCGGAGCTCCTGGGCGCGGACCTGGACGACCCGGAAACGGTCCTCTCCCTGAGCCTGGCCCTCCGCGCCCGCCGCCACACCATCCCTTCCTGACGCAGCACTCACACACCTCGTCCCTGCCGGGCCCAGCCTTCTTGACGCGCTGCGCCGGCCTCCGTCCGGCGTACACGCCACCGCCGTCCCGGCGCGGGTCCCGGTGGGCGTGTGCGGCCGGGCCTGCCCTGCGGGGCAAAGTCCCCTACCCACCCTTCCACCGTTCCCAGGGCCGCCCCTGACCCGGTCCTCAAACGCCGGACGGGCTGAAAGCGGGGGCCCCGGGCTGCGCCCGGACCCCTGGGGCTCCGCCCCAGACCCCGGTCCTCAA
>NZ_JBHWMB010000133.1:0-11611 GCF_042730015.1 Streptomyces sp. NPDC059957
CGCCCGGTTTACATTCCGAACCCGGAAGCTAAGCCTTTCAGCGCCGATGGTACTGCAGGGGGGACCCTGTGGGAGAGTAGGACGCCGCCGAACAACCCGCCCTTTTAGCTCAGTCGGTAGAGCGTCTCCATGGTAAGGAGAAGGTCAACGGTTCGATTCCGTTAAAGGGCTCCAAAACGAGAAGGCCCCCGCCATTGGCGGGGGCCTTTTTGCGTTTCCGTGAGTATTCTTCAAGTCGATCTTGAGGGATTTGTTCATGGGGAGGAATGCGTGATGTCGGATCAGACTCCGGCCGAGGCCGAGTTCGAACAGGCCTGGGCCGACGAGAGGTACACCCGGGTGGTTCTGCCGGCCGTGGACGTGAACCGGATCCTTGGGGAGCGGTACGTCACCGGCGAGCCGGTGGCCCTGGACCGGGCGCGGATCTGGGACATGGAGGTCCGGAAGGCCGGCAATCCCGGAGCCTTCATGACGTGCAGGGCGCTCTCCTGCACGCGGACGACCGCCAGCCGCTGTTCCACGTACAGCACGGGGTCGCGGGTAGCGATGAGCGCCCGCTCAATACCTGGCGGATCGTCCTGCTGACCGAGGAGCCGGACGACCGGCTGGTGAAGGTCTTCGACCGGATGGCCGGTGATCCTTGGCTGCCCGAGTTCGTCGAGCTGTATGTGAAGGACGTGCTCGGGGTCGCGCTGACGCGCCGGGATGACGTCTGAGGGACGGTGTGGAAGGGCCTCCGCCTTGTGGCGGGGGCCTTTTGTGCGTGGGGGGAGGCCGGGGCTCCTCGTCAAGCCCCGAATCTTCGGGCCGTGACCGGGGGCGGGGTTCGGGGCGCAATGGGACCAGCAGGAGTTCCAAGGCCCTCGATCCACGGGAGGAACCTCATGAGCAACGAACGGATTCGACACCTCGCCCACACGGTCAGGACGGCCCTGACCAACGACGGCGCCTCCCCGCACCCGTCCCCGTCCATGTCCTCATCGCGCTTCGATGCCGGCCGTGACGCGGCCGTCGAGACGGGCCGTGCGCCCTGGACCGGGGAGATGGCGGCCCCGTCGTTCATGATCCTGGTGGCAGGGCCCCGCCGGTAAGGCCGGTGGCGCGGCGGTGCTCAGTCGCCGTCGCGCTGCTGGGGGATGCGGAAGGCCAGGATGGCCATGTCGTCGGAGGCGGGTTCGGCGGCGAAGCGTTCCACCGCGCGCAGGACGCGGGAGGCTACGGCGCCGGCGGTGAGGCCCGTACAGGTGGTGAGGACCTCGGTGAGGCCGTCGTCGCCGAGCATACGGGTGCCCTCGCGGCGTTCGGTGATGCCGTCGGTGACGCAGAGCAGGACGTCGCCCGGGTCCAGGGTGAGGGTCTGCTCGTAGAGGTCCAGGTCCTCCAGGACTCCTAGGAGGGGCTGCGGGTCGGCGGCGGGGGTGACCTCGCCGTTCGGGCGCAGGCGCAGCGGCAGGGGGTGGCCCGCGCAGACGACCTTCATGTGGGCGCCGCCGTCGGGCTGGGGGTGCAGTTCGCCGTAGAGGAGCGTCAGGAAGCGGCTGCGGTCGCCCTCGTCGAGGATCGCAGCGTTGAGGCGCTCCAGCACGGCCGGGCCGCCGAGGCCCTCGCGGGCCAGGAGGCGCAGGGCGTGACGGGCCAGGCCGGTGACGGCGGCCGCCTCCGGGCCCGTACCGCAGACGTCTCCGATGGCGAACCCGTAGACGCCGGGGCGGATCGGGAAAACGTCGTAGAAGTCGCCGCCCACCTCGTTGCCCTCGCCGGCGGCGCGGTAGATGACCTCGACCTCGATGCCGGGGATGGTGGGGGAGCCGGGCGGCAGCAGGCTGCGCTGGAGGGAGCGGCTGATGGCGGTGCGCTCGGAGTACAGGCGGGCGTTGTCCAGGGCGAGGGCGGCGCGGCGGGAGAGGTCCTCGGCGAGTTCGAGGATCTCCTGCCGGAAGTGCTCTTCGGAGGGCTTGCCGAGGGTCAGCATGCCGATGACGCGGTTGCGGGCGAGGAGCGGGAGGACCACGGTCTCGCCGCCGACCGCCAGGGAGGTCTCGGGCCAGGGACGGGCGCCGGACTCGCGGACCGGCTCGGGCGGGCTGACCTGGGCGAGCAGGGCCTTGAGGCCGTCGATGCGTTCCTCGTCCTCGTGCAGGACGTACGAGAGGAACGGGTCGGAGGTCTGGTCGGCGATGGTGTAGACGGCGCACCAGGTGGCGAGGGTGGGGACGGTCATCTGGGCCATGAGGGCCAGGGTCTGGTCCCGGTCCAGGGTGCCGGCGAGCAGGTCGGAGGCCTCGACGAGGAAGGAGAGGGAGCCGCGGCGCAGTCGTTCGAGCTCGCCGAGGCGGGCCGATTCCACGGCCAGGGCGATGCGGTCCGCGGCGAACTGCAGGCGCAGGGCGTCGTCGTTGGAGTAGCGGCCGGGGATCTCGGCGGCCACGCCGAGGGATCCGGTGAGGCGGCCCTCGACCTTGAGGGGGACGGTGATGGCGGAGCGCATGCCGGTGGCTTCCAGGAGGGGCACCGCACCGGGGACGACGACGAGGTCCTCGTGGACGGCGGGCATGCGGGCGCTGCCGTAGCGGTTGGTGCCGGCTTCGACGGGGACGCGGGCGAAGCGCTGGCGCGTGGAGGGCAGACCGGTGGTGGCGCGGACTTCGAGTTCGGTCTCGTCGTCGGTGGCGAGGAGGAGGAAGGCGGAGTCGGCGTCGAGGAGGTCGCGGGCGCGCTCCACGGTGCGCTGGAGGAGGCCGTCGAGGTCGTCGGGGGCGGGGGAGCCGATGAAGATCTCGAAGGGGTCCGTGGGGCGGGCCTCGGTCAGGTGGCCGCCGTCCATGGGGACGCGTACGGGGCTCTGCAGCAGGGCGCGCTCGTCGTCGTGCACGAGCAGGCAGACGATGGAGGGCTCGCCGTGGGCATCGCGGACCCGCAGGTGGGAGGCGTAGATCGGGATGACGCGGCCGTCGGCGCCGCGGATGCCGTAGCTGCCCTCCCAGCGGGACAGGCGCAGGGCCTCGGCGATGCCGGTGCCGGTGCCGGGGGTCTGCGGCCAGGCGGCGAGCTCGGCGAGCGGGCGGCCGACCGCCTTCGAGGCGAGGTGGCCGAAGATGATCTCGGCGTCCTCGTTCCAGGCGGAGACGGTGCCGGCGGAGTCGATCTGCAGGACGGCGACGCGGACCCGGCTGTCGGCCAGGGGCAGGAGCTGGTCGGGGACGACGGGGCCCGCGGAGCGGGTACCGACCGGACGGTCCGGCATGTCGAGCCGGAACCACACGTGCTTGTGGGTGGCGGTGTACTCGACGCCCCAGCGGGTGGCGAGGGCGGCGCAGAGCATGAGCCCGCGGCCGTTCTCGCGGTCGGGGTCGGCGTACGGGCGCTCGCCGGGGTGCTGGAGCGGGAGCTCGCGCTCCGGGTAGCGGTCGGCCACCTCGACCCGTACGCCGTCCTCGGTGCGCAGGCACAGGACTTCGGCGCGGGTGCCGGCGTGGACCACGGCGTTGGTGACGAGCTCGCTGGTGAGAACCACCGCGTCGTCGACGATGTCCGAGAAACCCCAGCCCTGGAGGGTGTCGCGGACGAATGCGCGGGCAGCAGCGACCGAACGCCCCTGTGGATCGAAACTGGCAGCCGCCCGTGCCGTGATCACAAGTCTCCTTCGACGCGGTGGACAACGGATGCCAGGTTACTTACCTTCACGGTCGCCATGGTGCCGTCGTCGGTGAATCCACCCACAGGGTGTGGCCGGTGTGCGATGGTGCCGGAGTGTTATGGCCGGGTTCGGCCGGGGTGAAACACTGGGCAGGCTTGGAATCACGCAGGAGACGGGCAAGGCGTAAGTGGGCGCGGTCTGATGAACAAGATGCCCGGTGGAACAGTGGTCGACCCTTTCGGGAGGGACACGGTGGAGGCTGGCGCGGCGGTGCGGCGTACGGGAACGCGCCCGAAGGGAGGACGCTCCCGGCGGGGGACGACGACGGAGGTCGATACCGCGGCCCTGAACAGGCTGCTCACGGCCCTGGTGTCGATGCGGGACGGGAACTTCCGCAAGCGCCTGACGGTGTCCGGCGACGGGGTGATGGCGGAGATCGCCGCCGTCTACAACGAGGTGGCCGACCGCAATCTCCACCTGACCGGGGAGCTGTCCCGGGTGCGGCGGATGGTGGGCCGCGAGGGCAAGCTCAGCGAACGGCTGGAAACGGGTGCCTGCGAAGGCTCCTGGGCGGCCGCGATCGACGCCTCGAACCAGCTGGTGGACGATCTGGCCCGGCCGGTGTCCGAGGTGGGCCGGGTGCTGTCGGCGGTCGCCGAGGGTGATCTCGACCAGCGGATGGACCTGCGGACCCAGGCCGCGGAGGGTGCCGGGCACCCGCTGCGCGGGGAGTTCCTGAAGGTCGGGCGGACGGTCAACAACCTGGTCGACCAGCTCTCCGCGTTCACCGACGAGGTGACGCGGGTGGCGCTGGAGGTGGGTACCGAGGGCAAGCTCGGCGGCCAGGCGCAGGTGCGCGGAATGTCCGGATCCTGGAAGGATCTGACCGACTCCGTCAACACGATGGCGTACCGGCTCACCGCCCAGGTGCGTGACATTGCTCTCGTGACGACGGCGGTGGCCAAGGGCGATCTGTCGCGCAAGGTCACCGTGCACGTGGCCGGCGAGATGCTGCAGCTGAAGAACACCGTGAACACGATGGTGGACCAGCTCTCCTCGTTCTCCTCCGAGGTGACCCGCGTGGCCCGCGAGGTGGGTACGGAGGGTGAGCTCGGCGGCCAGGCGAAGGTGCCCGGGGTCGCGGGTGTGTGGAAGGACCTGACCGACTCCGTCAACACGATGGCGGGCAACCTGACGGCCCAGGTGCGCGGCATCGCGCAGGTGACCACGGCCGTGGCCAACGGCGACCTGTCGCAGAAGGTCCGTGTCAGCGCGCGCGGCGAGGTCGCGCAGCTGGCCGAAACGATCAACCAGATGACCGAGACGCTACGGACCTTCGCGGACGAGGTCACGCGCGTGGCCAGCGAGGTCGGGGCGAAGGGAACGCTCGGTGGCCAGGCGCAGGTGCCGGGGGCCGCGGGTACGTGGAAGGACCTCACCGACTCGGTGAACACGGTCTTCCGCAACCTCACGACGCAGGTGCGGGACATCGCGACCGTGACGACGGCGGTGGCCAACGGCGACCTGTCGCAGAAGGTCACCGTGAACGTGGCCGGCGAGATGCTGGAGCTGAAGAACACCGTCAACACGATGGTGGACCAGCTCCAGTCCTTCGGTGCCGAAGTGACGCGGGTGGCCCGTGAGGTCGGCGTCGAAGGCGAACTGGGCGGGCAGGCGCAGGTGCCGGGCGCGGCCGGGACCTGGAAGGACCTCACCGACTCGGTGAACACCGCCTTCCGCAACCTCACCGGGCAGGTCCGCAACATCGCCCAGGTGACGACGGCGGTGGCCAACGGCGACCTGTCGCAGAAGGTCACGGTCGACGTCTCCGGCGAGATGCTGCAGCTGAAGAACACCGTGAACACGATGGTGGACCAGCTGTCCTCCTTCGCCGACCAGGTCACGCGGATGGCGCGGGACGTGGGCACGGAGGGCCGCCTCGGCGGGCAGGCACGGGTCGAGGGGGTGTCCGGCACCTGGAAGGAGCTCACCGACTCCGTCAACTTCATGGCCGGGAACCTGACCTCCCAGGTGCGCCAGATCGCCCAGGTGACCACGGCGGTGGCACGCGGCGACCTCTCCCAGAAGATCGACGTGGACGCGCGCGGCGAGATCCTGGAGCTCAAGAACACGATCAACACGATGGTCGACCAGCTCTCGGCCTTCGCCGAGCAGGTGACCCGGGTGGCCCGGGACGTGGGTACGGAGGGCCGGCTCGGCGGTCAGGCGCAGGTGCCCGGGGTGGCCGGCGTGTGGCGCGATCTGACGGATTCCGTGAACGGCATGGCCGGGAACCTGACGTCCCAGGTGCGCAACATCGCGCAGGTCGCGACCGCGGTGGCGCGCGGCGACCTGTCGCAGAAGATCGAGGTCGACGCCCGGGGCGAGATCCTGGAGCTGAAGAACACCCTCAACACGATGGTGGACCAGCTCTCGAACTTCGCCGAGCAGGTGACCCGGGTGGCCCGCGAGGTGGGTACCGAGGGCATCCTGGGCGGCCAGGCCGAGGTGAAGGGCGTCTCCGGCACCTGGAAGGACCTCACCCAGTCCGTCAACTTCATGGCGAACAACCTGACCTCGCAGGTGCGCAACATCGCCGAGGTGACCACGGCGGTCGCCATGGGCGACCTCTCCAAGAAGATCACCGTCGATGCCAAGGGCGAGATCCTGGAGCTCGTCACCACCGTGAACACGATGGTGGACCAGCTGTCGTCCTTCGCCGAGCAGGTGACGCGGGTGGCCCGCGAGGTGGGTACCGAGGGCATCCTCGGCGGCCAGGCCCGGGTGCGCGGGGTGACCGGCATCTGGAAGGACCTGAGCGACAACGTCAACACGATGGCCGGCAATCTGACCGCCCAGGTGCGCGGGATCGCGCAGGTGTCGACCGCGGTGGCCAACGGAGACCTGACCAAGACGGTCACCGTCGAGGCGCGCGGCGAGGTCGCGCAGCTCGCCGACACCGTCAACACGATGGTCAAGACCCTGTCGTCCTTCGCCGACGAGGTCACGCGCGTGGCCCGCGAGGTGGGTACGGAGGGCCGCCTGGGCGGCCAGGCGCACGTGCCCGGGGTCTCCGGGACGTGGAAGGACCTCACCGACTCGGTGAACTTCATGGCGTCCAACCTCACCGGTCAGGTGCGGCAGATCGCCATGGTCACGACCGCCATCGCCAAGGGCGACATGACCAAGAAGATCGACATCGACGCGCGCGGTGAGATCCTCGAGCTCAAGACCACGATCAACACGATGGTCGACCAGCTCTCCTCCTTCGCCGACCAGGTGACCCGGGTGGCCCGCGAGGTGGGTACGGAGGGCATCCTCGGCGGCCAGGCGCGGGTGCGGGACGTGGACGGCACGTGGCGGGACCTGACCGAGTCCGTGAACGAGATGGCCGGAAACCTCACCCGCCAGGTGCGCGCCATCGCGGCCGTGGCCACGGCGGTGACGCGGGGCGATCTCAACCTGAAGATCGACGTGGACGCGGCCGGCGAGATCCAGGTGCTCCAGGACAACCTCAACACGATGATCGCCAACCTGCGCGACACCACCTTGGCCAACAAGGAGCAGGACTGGCTCAAGGGCAACCTCGCCCGCATCTCGGCCCTGATGCAGGGTCGCCGCGAGCTGGACGACGTGGCCTCGCTGATCATGAGCGAGCTGACCCCGGTGGTCTCCGCGCAGCACGGGGCGTTCTTCCTGGCGCTGCCGACCGGGGGCACCACCGAGATCGGGACCGACGGGGGCGCGGACGGCTCGTACGAGCTGCGGATGCGCGGGAGTTACGCGTACGCCGGCGGGCAGATGCCCATCTCCTTCCGGCCGGGGGAGGGACTGATCGGGATGGTCGCCGAGGAGAAGCGGATGGTGCTCATCGAGAACACCCCGCCCGGCTACCTGAAGATCTCCTCCGGGCTCGGCGAGGCCCCGCCCGCGCACGTGATCGTGCTGCCGGTGCTCTTCGAGGGGAAGGTGCTCGGCGTCATCGAGCTGGCCTCCTTCCAGCCCTTCACGCAGATCCAGAAGGACTTCCTCAGCCAGATCGCCGAGATGATCGGTACGAGCGTCAACACCATCTCCGTCAACTCCAAGACGGAGATGCTGCTCAAGCAGTCGCAGGAGATGACCGAGCAGCTGCGGGAGCGCTCCGACGAGCTGGAGAACCGGCAGAAGGCCCTCCAGGCGGCCAACGCCGAGCTGGAGGAGAAGGCCGAGCTGCTGGCCCAGCAGAACCGGGACATCGAGGTGAAGAACACCGAGATCGAGGAGGCCCGGCAGGTCCTGGAGGAGCGCGCCGAGCAGCTCGCGGTCTCGATGCGGTACAAGAGCGAGTTCCTGGCGAACATGTCGCACGAGCTGCGGACCCCGCTCAACTCCCTGCTGATCCTGGCCAAGCTGCTCGCCGACAACGCGGACGAGAACCTTTCGCCCAAGCAGGTGGAGTTCGCCGAGACCATCCACGGGGCCGGCTCCGACCTGCTGCAGCTGATCAACGACATCCTCGACCTGTCGAAGGTCGAGGCGGGGAAGATGGACGTCTCCCCGACGCGGATCGCGCTGGTCCAGCTCGTCGACTACGTGGAGGCCACCTTCCGGCCGCTGACCGCGGAGAAGGGGCTCGACTTCTCGGTACGGGTCTCCCCGGAGCTCCCCGCGACCCTGCACACCGACGAGCAGCGGCTGCTCCAGGTGCTGCGCAACCTGCTGTCGAACGCGGTGAAGTTCACCGACACCGGGGCGGTGGAGCTGGTGATCCGGCCCGCCGGGGCCGATGTGCCCATCGCGATCCGCGAGCAGCTCCTGGAGGCCGGTTCGCTGCGGGAGGCCGACGCCGACCTGATCGCCTTCTCGGTGACGGACACCGGGATCGGGATCGCCGCGAGCAAGATGCTGGTGATCTTCGAGGCGTTCAAGCAGGCCGACGGGACCACCAGCCGCAAGTACGGCGGCACCGGCCTGGGCCTCTCCATCAGCCGGGAGATCGCCCGGCTGCTGGGCGGGGAGATCCACGCGGCGAGCGAGCCCGGCCGTGGGTCGACCTTCACCCTGTACCTGCCGCTGCACCCGAGCGAGCTGCCCCCGCAGGGGTACGCGCCGCCGACGCCCGGTGGGGCGCGCGGGGAGCTGTACCGCCGCCCGGCCGCCGAGGAGGTGCGGCCCGAGCTGCCGGCGGCGCCGGTGGCGCAGGGCCCCGTAGCGCCCGTGGGGCCGGTGTCGCTGCCGCGGGCCGGGGAACCGGTCGGGCACGGGTCCTCCGCGTTGTTCCGGCGGCGCCGCAAGGCGATGGCCGAGCCGCCGCTGCGGGCCGAGGTGCCCGGGCAGGGAGACGTGGACGCGTGGGCCGTCGAGGAGCCGCTGCCCCAGGCGCCGCGGACGTACGACTTCCACGGCGAGCGGGTGCTGATCGTGGACGACGACGTGCGCAACGTCTTCGCGCTGACCAGTGTGCTGGAGCAGCACGGGCTGGCGGTGCTGTACGCGGAGAACGGCCGGGAGGGCATCGAGGTCCTGGAGCAGCACGACGACGTGGCGCTCGTGCTGATGGACATCATGATGCCGGAGATGGACGGGTACGCGACGACCTCGGCGATCCGGCGGATGCCGCAGTTCGAGGGGCTGCCGATCATCGCGCTGACGGCGAAGGCCATGAAGGGCGACCGGGAGAAGGCGATCGAGTCCGGTGCCTCGGACTACGTGACCAAGCCGGTCGAACCCGACTACCTTCTGTCGGTCATGGAAGGACACATGCGCGGGGCCGGCGCGTGACCGGGCGGGCGGAGGGGAACTCCCGAGGGAACCTTCTGCCCTTCCACCACGTTTCCGCTTCGTGCGCTGTGACATCTTGGTGACAGGGTGTGGCGATCTCGGGACTGGGGCTACGATGACCGGCACAAGGACGGACGGCGCAAGGATGCCGTCCTCTGGGGCGGGGCCCGGCGTACAGGCCGGAGCCAGGAGCCGGGGAGGCCCCATGCCGGGGCGAGGAGGACAGGGCATGGTGCAGAAGGCCAAGATCCTCCTGGTCGACGACCGGCCGGAGAATCTGCTGGCGCTGGAGGCCATCCTCTCCGCGCTCGATCAGACACTGGTCCGGGCGTCGTCGGGGGAGGAAGCGCTCAAGGCGCTGCTGACGGACGACTTCGCGGTCATCCTGCTCGACGTGCAGATGCCGGGCATGGACGGGTTCGAGACGGCCGCGCACATCAAGCGGCGGGAGCGGACCCGGGACATCCCGATCATCTTCCTGACGGCGATCAACCACGGTCCGCACCACACCTTCCGCGGGTACGCGGCGGGCGCGGTGGACTACATTTCCAAGCCCTTCGACCCGTGGGTGCTGCGGGCCAAGGTCTCGGTGTTCGTCGAGCTGTATACGAAGAACTGCCAACTGCGCGAGCAGGCGGCGCTGCTGAGGCTCCAGCTGGAGGGCGGCAGCTCCAACGGCGCGGTGGACGGCTCCAAGGAGACGGCCGGGCTGCTGGCCGAGCTCTCCGCGCGGCTCGCCGCGGTGGAGGAGCAGGCGGAGGCGCTGACCAAGCAGCTCGGCGAAGAGGCCGCCGATCCCTCGGTGGTGGCAACCGCGGCCCATCTGGAGCGCAAGCTCACCGGACTGCGGCGGGCGCTCGACGCGCTGGAGCCGGGGACCGGTGGCGGGGCTCCCGTACTGCCCGCTCAGGGCTGAGGTCCGGGCAGGCCCCGCGCGGCCGGCACGTGGGCCCGCCTGCCGGGCCGGTGTCGGCCCGTCGGGGGTCTGTCGGCGTCCTGTTGGTGGCCTGTTGGCAGTCCGTCAGGTCTGGCGGGGCGTCATGAGGGGCCGCCGGTACGGGCCGAGGGCGCGGGCGTCTGCCTTCCGAGACTCGGAACGACACGAACGGGTGAAGGGGTGGGCACGCGTGTCCACCGGCGCGCGCACCGGTAACCTCGGGCGCATGGCCTCAAGTACGTCCGGTAAGGGTTCCCAGAGCACGGCGGGCACCGCGAAGGGCCGCACCGGCCGTACGACGGCGCCGGCGAAGAAAGCTGCCCCAGCACGCAAGCCGCCCGCCAAGAAGGCGGCGCCCGCCGCCAAGCGCGCCACCGTCAAGAAGGTCGCGCCCAAGCCCGCGCCGTCCCCCACCGGGGGAGTGCTGCGGCTGCTGCGCGCCTTCTGGCTCGGCATCGCGCACGCGGTCGGCGCCATCTTCCGCGGCATCGGCCAGGGCGCGAAGAACCTCGACCCGGCCCACCGCAAGGACGGCCTCGCCCTGCTGCTGCTCGCCCTCGCGCTGATCGTCGCCGCCGGGACCTGGTCGAACCTCAGCGGGCCCGTCGGGGACCTGGTGACCATGCTGGTCACCGGCGCCTTCGGGCGGCTCGACCTGCTCGTGCCGATCCTGCTCGGCGTCATGGCGGTACGTTTCATCCGCCATCCCGAACAGGCCGACGCCAACGGCCGCATCGGCATCGGGCTCTCCGCGCTGGTCATCGGAGTCCTGGGGCTCGTGCACATCGCCTGCGGAGCCCCCGGGCGCGACGAGGGCACCACCGCCATGCAGAACGCCGGCGGGCTGATCGGCTGGGGCGCCTCGAAGCCGCTGATCTTCACGATGGGCGCGCCGCTGGCCGTGCCGATGCTGGTGCTGCTCACCGTCTTCGGGCTGCTGGTGGTCACCGCCACCCCCGTCAACGCGATCCCGCAGCGGCTGCGGAGCGCGGGGATCCGGCTGGGGGTCATCGCTCCGAACGAGCACGACGCCGAGTACGCCGAGTACGCGGAGCGCGGGGACGCCGGGAGCGCGGCCTCGGCCGCCGCGGACCGGCACGATGCCGAGCAGTGGCGGGCCCGCTCCGGCGCCGCCGGGCCGGGAGACCCGGCGGAGGCCGCCGAGGAGGAGGCGCTCGCCCGGCGGCGGCGCCCCCGGCGGTCCGCGGGCCGGCCCGCCATGGACCGCGGGATGGACGCCGTCGACGTGGCCGCGGCGGCCGCCGCCGCGCTGG
>NZ_JBHWMB010000134.1:0-11252 GCF_042730015.1 Streptomyces sp. NPDC059957
GGGGCTGGGTGTATCCAGCCCCTCCGGCGTTTGAGGAGCGGGGGTCCGGGGGCTGGCCCCCGGAAACGGCGCCGCACCCGGCGAAGGGTCCGGGCGGAGCCCGGAGAACGGTGAAAGGGCGGGTAGGGGACAGCCCCGCAGGGCTACGCCGCTACGGCCGCGCGGATCTCGTCCGCGAAGGTCTGGGCGGCAGCCCGCAGCGCGGCCGCGTCCGGCCCGTGCTTCAGCACGCCCCGCGACACGTTCGGGACGACATTGCGGACGGCCGCGCCGAACACCGCCGGGAGGTCCGCCGCGGTAGCGCCCTGCGCACCGATGCCGGGGGCCAGCAGCGGCCCGTTGATGTCCAGGTCGAAGGAGGACAGGTCCCCGAGCGTCGCCCCGACCACGGCTCCGAAGGAGCCCATCGGGGAGGCCCCGGCGTTCTCCGCCGCCAGGTGCGCCAGCATCGTCGCGCCGATCGAGCGGCCGTCTTCCCGTACCGCCCGCTGGACCTCCGCACCCTCGGGGTTGGAGGTCAGGGCCAGGACGAACAGACCGGCCCCCGACTCCCGCGCCAGATCGACGGCCGGCTTCAGCGAGCCGTAGCCGAGGTACGGGGACACCGTCAGCGCGTCGGAGAAGAGCGGCGAGGAGGGCGAGAGGAAGGTCTCCGCGTACGCGGCCATCGTCGAGCCGATGTCACCCCGCTTGGCGTCCATGAGGACGAGCGTGCCCGCCGCACGGGCGTCGGCCACCGTCTGCTCCAGTACCGCGATCCCGCGCGAGCCGAACCGCTCGAAGAACGCCGCCTGCGGCTTGAAGACCGCGACGGAGTCGGCCAGCGCCTCGACGACCGTGCGGGAGAACTTCTCCAGGCCCGCGACGTCGTCGTTCAGGCCCCAGGAGGCCAGCAGCGCCGCGTGCGGGTCGATGCCCACGCAGAGCGGCCCGCGGGCGTCCATCGCCTCGCGCAGGCGCGTACCGAAGGGGATCACAGAAGTCACAGAGGTCACAGCGCGGCCTTTCGGGTTTCGGCGCCCACCGCTTCGGCGAGCGTCGCGTACGGGCTGGCGGCCAGGCGCGCTGCCAGGCCCTTGTGGATGGCGCGGGCGTAGCAGGGGCCCTCGTAGATGAAGGCGCTGTAGCCCTGGACCAGGCTCGCGCCGGCCAGGATCCGCTGCCAGGCGTCCTCGGCGTTCTCGATGCCGCCGACGCCGACCAGGACCAGCCGGTCGCCCACGCGGGCGTACAGCCGGCGCAGGACCTCCAGGGAGCGCTCCTTGACCGGGGCTCCGGACAGGCCACCGGTCTCCTTGATCAGCGAGGGGTCGGACTTCAGGCCCAGGCCCTCGCGGGCGATGGTCGTGTTCGTCGCGATGATGCCGTCCAGGCCCAGCTCCAGGGCCAGGTCCGCGACCGCGTCCACGTCCTCGTCCGCGAGGTCCGGAGCGATCTTGACGAGCAGCGGGACCCGCCGGTCGGTCACGACGCGGTCCGCCGCCTCGCGCACGGCGCTCAGCAGGGGGCGCAGCGACTCCGTGGCCTGGAGGTTGCGCAGGCCCGGGGTGTTCGGGGAGGAGACGTTGACGACGAGGTAGTCCGCGTGCCGGGCGAGGCGCTCGGTGGAGGCGACGTAGTCGGCGACGGCCTCCTCCTCGGGGACGACCTTCGTCTTGCCGATGTTGACGCCGACGACCGTCTTGAAGACCGGGTTGCGGGCGGCCAGGCGCTCGGCGACGGCCGCCGAGCCCTCGTTGTTGAAGCCCATGCGGTTGATCAGCGCGCGGTCCGGGACCAGCCGGAACAGCCGCTTCTTCGGGTTGCCGGGCTGCGGCTCGGCGGTGACGGTGCCGATCTCGATGTGGTCGAAGCCGAGCATCGACATGCCGTCGATGGCGACGGCGTTCTTGTCGAAGCCGGCCGCGAGCCCGAAGGGGCCGTGCATCCGCAGCCCGAGGGCCTCGGTGCGCAGGGACGCGTACCGGGGGGCCAGGTAGGCGGCGACGAAGGTGCGCAGCACCGGGGTGCGGGCGGCGAGGCGGATCCAGCGGAAGGCCGTGTAGTGGGCCTGCTCCGGGTCCATGCGCTTGAAGACCAGGTTGAAGAACAGTTTGTACATCGTCCGAAATATCCCTTTGGCACTCATGAAAGGGGGGACACCGGTCGCTGTCGCCGGTGCCCCCCTTTCGTACGGGCTGCTAGTCGCGGGCCGCCGTGAGCCGCTCCGCGTGCTCCTGGAGCGAGCGGACGCCCACGTCTCCGCGGTTGAGCGCGTCGATGCCCTGGACGGCCGCGGCGAGCGCCTGGACCGTGGTGAGGCACGGGACCCCGCGCGCCACTGCGGCCGTACGGATCTCGTAGCCGTCGAGGCGGCCACCGGTGCCGTACGGGGTGTTGACGATCAGGTCGACCTGGCCGTCGTGGATGAGCTGGACGATGGTCTTCTCGCCGTCCGGGCCCTCGCCCTCGCTGAGCTTGCGCACGACGGTGGCGTTGATGCCGTTGCGGCGCAGGACCTCGGCGGTGCCGGAGGTGGCCATCAGCTCGAAGCCGTGGGCGACGAGCTCGCGCGCCGGGAAGATCATCGTGCGCTTGTCGCGGTTGGCGACGGAGATGAAGGCGCGGCCCTTGGTGGGCAGCGGGCCGTAGGCGCCGGCCTGCGACTTGGCGTACGCCGTGCCGAAGACGGAGTCGATGCCCATGACCTCGCCGGTGGAGCGCATCTCCGGGCCGAGGACGGTGTCGACGCCGCGGCCGTGGATGTCGCGGAAGCGCGACCACGGCATGACGGCCTCCTTGACGGAGATCGGCGCGTCGAGCGGCAGGGTGCCGCCGTCGCCGGTCTTCGGGAGCATGCCCTCTTCGCGGAGCTCGGCAATGGTGGTGCCGAGCGAGATGCGGGCGGCGGCCTTCGCGAGCGGTACGGCGGTCGCCTTCGAGGTGAAGGGGACGGTCCGGGAGGCGCGCGGGTTGGCCTCCAGGACGTAGAGGATGTCACCCGCCATCGCGAACTGGATGTTGATCAGGCCGCGGACGCCGACGCCCTTGGCGATGGCCTCGGTGGAGGCGCGCAGGCGCTTGATGTCGTAGCCGCCGAGGGTGATCGGGGGCAGGGCGCAGGCCGAGTCGCCGGAGTGGATGCCGGCTTCCTCGATGTGCTCCATGACGCCGCCGAGGTAGAGCTCGGTGCCGTCGTAGAGGGCGTCGACGTCGATCTCGATCGCGTCGTCGAGGAACCGGTCGACCAGCACGGGGCGGGTCGGCGAGATCTCGGTGGACTCGGCGATGTAGGAGGACAGCCGGTCCTCGTCGTAGACGATCTCCATGCCGCGGCCGCCGAGCACGTACGAGGGGCGTACGAGGACGGGGTAGCCGATCTCGTCGGCGATGGCCTTGGCGCCGGCGAAGGTGGTGGCGGTGCCGTGCTTGGGGGCGGGCAGGCCTGCCTCGGCGAGGACCTGGCCGAAGGCGCCGCGGTCCTCGGCGGCGTGGATGGCCTCCGGCGGGGTGCCGACGACGGGAACGCCGTTGTCCTTGAGCGCCTGGGCGAGACCCAGCGGGGTCTGGCCGCCGAGCTGGACGATGACGCCCGCGATCGGGCCGGCGAGCGACTCGGCGTGGACGATCTCCAGCACGTCTTCGAGCGTGAGCGGCTCGAAGTACAGGCGGTCGGAGGTGTCGTAGTCGGTGGAGACGGTCTCCGGGTTGCAGTTGACCATCACGGTCTCGTAGCCCGCGTCGCTGAGGGCGAAGGAGGCGTGGACGCAGGAGTAGTCGAACTCGATGCCCTGGCCGATGCGGTTCGGGCCGGAGCCCAGGATGATGACCGCGGGCTTCTCGCGCGGGGCGACCTCGGACTCCTCGTCGTAGGACGAGTAGAAGTACGGGGTCTTCGCGGCGAACTCGGCGGCGCAGGTGTCGACCGTCTTGTAGACCGGGCGGACACCGAGCGCGTGGCGGACCTCGCGGACGACGTCCTCGCGCAGGCCGCGGATCTCGGCGATCTGGAAGTCGGAGAAGCCGTGGCGCTTGGCCTCGGCGAGCAGCTCGGGGTAGAGCTTGTCGGCGGCGGCCAGCTCGTCCGCGATCTCCTTGATGAGGAAGAGCTGGTCGACGAACCAGGGGTCGATCTTCGTGTACTCGAAGACCTCTTCCTGGGTGGCGCCGGCGCGGATGGCCTGCATGACGGTGTTGATGCGGCCGTCGGTGGGGCGGACCGCGGTGGTGAGGAGCTCTTCCTTGTCGCCGGTGGGGCCGACGAAGGTGAACTGCGAGCCCTTCTTCTCCAGCGAGCGCAGGGCCTTCTGCAGGGCCTCGGTGAAGTTGCGGCCGATGGCCATGGCCTCGCCCACCGACTTCATGGTGGTGGTGAGGGTGGCGTCGGCGAGCGGGAACTTCTCGAAGGCGAAGCGCGGGGCCTTGACGACGACGTAGTCGAGGGACGGCTCGAAGGAGGCCGGCGTCTTCTCGGTGATGTCGTTGGGGACCTCGTCGAGCGTGTAGCCGATGGCCAGCTTGGCGGCGATCTTGGCGATCGGGAATCCGGTGGCCTTCGACGCGAGCGCCGAGGAGCGCGAGACGCGCGGGTTCATCTCGATGACGATGACACGGCCGTCGACCGGGTCGATCGCGAACTGGATGTTGCAGCCGCCGGTGTCGACACCGACCTCGCGGATGATCGCGATGCCGATGTCGCGCAGCCGCTGGTACTCGCGGTCGGTGAGCGTCATCGCCGGGGCGACGGTGATGGAGTCGCCGGTGTGGACGCCCATCGGGTCGAAGTTCTCGATGGAGCAGACGACGACGACGTTGTCCTTGGTGTCGCGCATCAGCTCCAGCTCGTACTCCTTCCAGCCGAGGATGGACTCCTCCAGGAGCACCTCGGTGGTCGGGGAGAGCATCAGGCCCTGGCCGGCGATGCGGCGCAGCTCGTCCTCGTCGTGGGCGAAGCCGGAGCCGGCGCCGCCCATGGTGAAGGAGGGGCGCACGACGACGGGGTAGCCGCCGAGGGTGTCGACGCCCTGGATGACGTCGTCCATCGTGTGGCAGATGACCGAGCGCGCGGACTCGCCGTAGCCGATCTTGGCGCGGACGGCTTCGACGACGCCCTTGAAGAGGTCGCGGTCCTCGCCCTTGTTGATCGCCTCGACGTTGGCGCCGATGAGCTCGACGTTGTACTTCGCCAGCACACCCTGCTCGTGCATGGAGATGGCGGTGTTCAGCGCGGTCTGGCCGCCGAGGGTCGGGAGCAGCGCGTCCGGGCGCTCCTTCGCGATGATCTTCTCGACGAACTCGGGGGTGATCGGCTCGACGTACGTGGCGTCGGCGATCTCCGGGTCGGTCATGATCGTGGCGGGGTTGGAGTTCACCAGGATCACCCGCAGGCCCTCGGCCTTGAGGATGCGGCAGGCCTGGGTCCCGGAGTAGTCGAACTCGGCGGCCTGGCCGATGACGATCGGGCCGGAGCCGATGACCAGGACGGACTGGATATCGGTGCGCTTAGGCACGCTCGGCCTCCATCAGATTCACGAAACGGTCGAAGAGGTACGCGGCGTCGTGCGGGCCGGCGGCCGCCTCGGGGTGGTACTGGACGGAGAAGGCCGGCTGGTCGAGCAGCTGGAGGCCTTCCACGACGTTGTCGTTCAGGCAGACGTGGGAGACCTCGGCGCGGCCGTAGGCGGTCTCCGAGACCTTGTCGAGGGGCGCGTCCACGGCGAAGCCGTGGTTGTGCGCGGTGATCTCGACCTTGCCGGTGGTGCGGTCCTGCACCGGCTGGTTGATGCCGCGGTGGCCGTACTTCAGCTTGTACGTGCCGAAGCCGAGCGCGCGGCCCAGGATCTGGTTGCCGAAGCAGATGCCGAAGAGCGGGGTCTTGCGGGCGAGGACGCCCTGCATGACGGAGACCGCGTGGTCGGCGGTGGCCGGGTCGCCCGGGCCGTTGGAGAAGAACACGCCGTCGGGGTTGACCGCGTACACGTCCTCGGCGGTGGCGGTGGCGGGGAGCACGTGCACCTCGATGCCGCGCTCGGCCATCCGGTGCGGGGTCATGCCCTTGATGCCGAGGTCCACGGCGGCGACGGTGAACTTCTTCTCACCGATCGCGGGGACGACGTACGTCTCCTTGGTGGAGACCTCGGCGGAGAGGTCGGCGCCCTTCATCTGCGGGGCGGCCTGGACCTTGGCCAGCAGCGCCGCGTCGCGCACGCCCTCCCAGGCCTCGCCCGAGAAGATGCCGACGCGCATGGCGCCGCGCTCGCGCAGGTGGCGGGTCAGGGCGCGGGTGTCGATGCCGGAGATCCCGACGACGCCCTGCTTGACGAGCTCCTCGTCCAGCGAGCGCACGGAGCGCCAGTTGGAGGGGACGCGGGCGGGGTCGCGTACGACGTATCCGGCGACCCAGATGCGGGAGGACTCGGGGTCCTCGTCGTTGACGCCGGTGTTGCCCACGTGCGGGGCGGTCATCACGACGACCTGCCGGTGGTACGACGGGTCGGTGAGGGTCTCCTGGTAGCCGGTCATGCCGGTGGAGAACACGGCCTCGCCGAAGGTCTCCCCCACAGCGCCGTAGGCGCGGCCGCGGAAGATCCGACCGTCCTCCAGGACGAGTACGGCGGGAGCTTTGGCTGCTCCCCTGGTGGAGGTCGTCATCGTTCGGCGCCTTCCGTCGTGGTGATTGAGTGGTTCATGTCGTTGATCGCTTCGACCCATGCGGCGTGTTCTGCCGCGCGGTCGGAGCGGAATCCGGAGTCGATCAGCCTGTCGCCGTGCGCCCATGTGACGACGAGGAGACCGCCCTCGGTGAGTACCTTGCCCGCGATTCCCTTGTCGAGGCGGGCGCCGCGCAGCTGCGCGGCCGGTACGAAGAAGTCGGTGGCACCCGGACGGACCACGTCGAGGCCCGCGTCGGTGAGCGCGAGCTCGACCCGGCTGCGGACGCCCAGTCCGTGGGCGACGATCCGGTCGAGCCACTGCCCGGCGGTGGTGGACCCGTGGTACCGGCCGGTCAGGGCCAGCCGGTGCTCGGGGAGACCGCCGGGGGCGGCGGGCAGCTCCGGCAGATCGCTCTGCAGGGTGCCGCGCCATTTCCAGCCCTGCCGCATCAGCCAGTACACGAAGGCGATGAAGACGAGCAGACCGATCACCCACGCGATGCGGGCGCCCCAGTCCGTCACCTCCGCCGACTGTCGCCCGGCGGCCTCGGCGGCCAGTTGGATTACTGCAGGTGTCACGCCAGCGTCCCGTCCACGACCGTTGCCCGGCCCCGCAGGAAGGTGTGAGTGACGCGCCCCGGCAGCTCACGGCCCTCGTAAGGCGTGTTGCGGCTGCGGGAGGCGAAGTGTGCGGGGTCCACGACACCACGGTACGAGGTATCGACCAAGGTCAGGTTCGCGGGTTCACCTGCCGAGACGGGGCGTCCGTGGTTCGGAAGGCTGCCGATGCGCGCCGGGGCGAAGGACATGCGCTCGGCGACGCCCGCCCAGTCGAGCAGTCCGGTCTCCACCATCGTCTGCTGGACGACGGAGAGCGCGGTCTCCAGGCCCACCATGCCCATGGCGGCGGCGGCCCACTCGCAGTCCTTGTCCTCGTGCGGGTGCGGGGCGTGGTCGGTGGCGACGATGTCGATCGTGCCGTCGGCGAGCGCCTCGCGCAGGGCCAGGACGTCGGCCTCGGTGCGCAGCGGCGGGTTGACCTTGTAGACCGGGTTGTACGAGCGCACGAGCTCGTCGGTGAGGAGCAGGTGGTGCGGGGTGACCTCGGCGGTGACGTCGATGCCGCGGGACTTGGCCCAGCGGATGATCTCGACGGAGCCGGCGGTGGAGAGGTGGCAGATGTGGACGCGGGAGCCGACGTGCTCGGCGAGCAGGACGTCGCGGGCGATGACCGATTCCTCGGCGACGGCCGGCCAGCCGCCGAGGCCGAGCTCGGCGGAGACGATGCCCTCGTTCATCTGGGCGCCCTCGGTGAGGCGGGGCTCCTGGGCGTGCTGGGCGACGACGCCGCCGAAGGCCTTCACGTACTCCAGGGCGCGGCGCATGATCACGGCGTCGTCCACGCACTTGCCGTCGTCGGAGAAGACGGTGACGCGGGCGGCGGACTCGTGCATGGCGCCCAGCTCGGAGAGCTGCTTGCCCTCCAGGCCGACGGTGACGGCACCGATGGGCTGTACGTCGCAGTAGCCGGACTCCTTGCCCAGGCGCCACACCTGCTCGACGACGCCGGCGGTGTCGGCGACGGGGAAGGTGTTGGCCATGGCGAAGACGGCGGTGTAGCCGCCGGAGGCGGCGGCGCGGGTGCCGGTGAGGACGGTCTCGGAGTCCTCGCGGCCGGGCTCGCGCAGGTGGGTGTGGAGGTCGACGAGGCCGGGGAGGAGGACCTGGCCCGCGGCTTCGATGACGGTCGCACCCTCGGCGCTCAGGTTCTGACCGACCTCGGCGATGGTCTCGCCATCGATCAGGACGTCCTGCGCCTCGCCACCGAGTACCTTCGCGCCACGGATAAGGATCTTGCTCATGTGCTCAGTCGCATTCTGTGGTCGAGGTGGCGCTCAGCGTCACCAGTCCGATAGTGTGCATCACGGCCGGACGCAAGCGTTTCGAGCCTCTGCCGCCGGACGGGCGGTGAACCGCACGCGCAGTCGTTTCGGCGGCAAGGCACCGGGCAACCGGGAGTCGGATGCGTGAACCTCCGGCTCCGGCCGGGAATCCCGGCCCTACGGGTCCGGGAGGACGTCAATTGCTCTCCTCGGTGCGCGTGCGCATGGCGGTAGCGGGCTCGCTACCGCCGAGCAGCAGGTACAGGACGGCCATGCGGATCGAGACGCCGTTGGTGACCTGCTCGATGACCGTGCAGCGGTCGGAGTCGGCGACCTCGGCGGTGATCTCCATGCCGCGGACCATCGGGCCGGGGTGCATCACGATGGCGTGCTCGGGCATACGGGCCATCCTGGCGCCGTCCAGGCCGTAGCGGCGGGAGTACTCGCGCTCGGTGGGGAAGAAGGCGGCGTTCATCCGCTCGCGCTGCACGCGCAGCATCATCACGGCGTCGGACTTCGGCAGCACCTCGTCCAGGCTGTACGAGATCTCGCACGGCCAGGCCTCGACGCCGACGGGCACCAGGGTGGGCGGGGCCACCAGGGTGACCTGGGCGCCGAGGGTGTGCAGCAGGTGGACGTTGGAGCGGGCGACCCGGCTGTGCAGGACGTCGCCGACGATGGTGATCCGGCGGCCGTTCAGGTCCTTGCCGAGCCCGAGGTCCTTGCCGACGAGGCGGCGGCGCATGGTGAAGGCGTCGAGCAGGGCCTGGGTGGGGTGCTCGTGGGTGCCGTCGCCGGCGTTGATCACCGGGGCGTCGATCCAGCCGGAGGTGGCGAGGCGGTAGGGGGCGCCGGAGGCGTGGTGGCGGATGACGACCGCGTCCACGCCCATGGCCTCCAGGGTCTGGGCGGTGTCCTTGAGGGACTCGCCCTTGGAGACGCTGGAACCCTTGGCCGCGAAGTTGATGACATCGGCGGAAAGGCGCTTCTCGGCGGCCTCGAAGGAGATCCGGGTCCGGGTCGAGTCCTCGAAGAAGAGGTTGCAGATCGTGCGGCCGCGCAGGGTGGGCAGCTTCTTGATCGGCCGGTCCGCGACGCGGGCCATCTCCTCGGCGGTGTCGAGGATCAGGACGGCATCGTCGCGCGTGAGATCGGCGGCCGAGATGAGGTGGCGCTTCATCCGGGTGCTCCGTAAGTCGTTGAGGTCAAAGCCGTGGTGAGGTCAAAGCCCTGGTGAGGTCGAAGCCGTGGGAGGGCGGACGGGCTGGCTGGGGGTGCGGGCAGGGCAGGCTCCGGCGCGGACCCCGAGGGGCCCGGCCGTCGTCGGGGGCTACTGCCCGGCTGCCCGGTCGGTCCGCTGGCCGAGCAGCACGGCGTCGCGGCCGTCCTCCTCCTGGACCTGGACCTGGACGTTCTCCCGCAGCGACGTGGGGAGGTTCTTGCCGACGTAGTCGGCGCGGATCGGCAGTTCGCGGTGGCCGCGGTCGACGAGGACCGCGAGCTGCACCGCGCGGGGGCGGCCGAGGTCGCCGAGGGCGTCGAGGGCGGCGCGGATGGTGCGGCCGGAGAAGAGAACGTCGTCGACGAGGACGACCAGGCGGCCGTCGATGTCGTCGCCGGGAATCTCGGTGCGGCCGATCGCCCTGGCGGGCTTCATCCGCAGATCGTCGCGGTACATGGTGATGTCGAGGGAGCCGACCGGGATCTTCGCACCGGTGATCTCTTCGAGCTTGGCAGCCAGCCGGCGGGCGAGGAAGACGCCGCGGGTGGGAATGCCGAGGAGCACCACATCGTCGGCGCCCTTGGCGCGTTCGACGATTTCGTGGGCGATGCGGGTCAGGACGCGGGCGATGTCCTGCGCTTCGAGAACGGGGCGCATGACGTCGGCAGCCGTTTTCTGATCCCGCTGGTCCTGCTGATCGTGCTGAGTGTCCATGAAAAGGACCTCCTTCTCCGCCTCACGGGACGGACCTTAAAGGACGTCGGATGTACGCGTTCCACGGTACCAGGGGGATTCCCGCGAGCCGGCATCGGGGCAGACCAGGACCCCTCTTACGTGGGCGTTGGAGACCATTCGGCTTGACGCATCCAAGTAACGCTGCGTAACCTCACAGTGAGTTACCAGCCGCGCGGCGGAGCCGCACGTGGTCATGTCGTCACAGCGTCCGGGAGCGTTATGTCCAGCGAATACGCCAAACAGCTCGGGGCCAAGCTCCGCGCCATCCGCACCCAGCAGGGCCTTTCCCTCCATGGTGTCGAGGAGAAGTCCCAGGGCCGGTGGAAGGCCGTGGTGGTCGGTTCTTACGAGCGCGGAGACCGCGCCGTGACCGTCCAGCGTCTTGCCGAGCTGGCGGACTTCTACGGGGTTCCGGTGCAGGAACTGCTGCCGGGTACGACCCCCGGCGGAGCGGCCGAGCCGCCGCCGAAGCTGCGCCTGGACCTGGAGCGCCTGGCCCACGTGCCCGCCGAGAAGGCCGGTCCGCTGCAGCGTTACGCCGCGACCATCCAGAGCCAGCGCGGCGACTACAACGGCAAGGTGCTCTCGATCCGCCAGGACGACCTGCGCACCCTCGCCGTCATCTACGACCAGTCGCCCTCGGTCCTGACCGAGCAGCTGATCAGCTGGGGCGTGCTGGACGCGGACGCGCGTCGCGCGGTGGCGCACGAGGACATCTAGTCCCCCAGGCCTCAGCAGAAACGTTTACCGGTGGGTGCCGGGAGCCGACAGGCTCCCGGC
>NZ_JBHWMB010000135.1:0-10800 GCF_042730015.1 Streptomyces sp. NPDC059957
GCGATGCCCGCCGCGGCCAGGGAGTGCCCGATCAGGGCCTTGCCCGCGCCGAGGTAGCACAGGGACGGGTCGTCGTCGGGGTACTCGGTGCGCAGTCGGCGCAGGGCCTCGGACTCGGCCCGGTCGCCGGCTGCGGTGCCGGTGCCGTGGGCCTCCAGGAAGCCCACGGAGGAGGGCGCGACGCCCGCGTCCTCGTAGGCCCGGCGCATGGCGCGCAGCTGGCCTTCGGCGGTGGGCACCAAGGGGCCGGGGGAGGCGCCGTCGTTGGCCGAGCCGATGCCCTTGATCACCGCGTAGACCCGGTCTCCGGCGGCGAGGGCGTCGGCCAGCGGCCGGATGACGACGACACCGGCGCCCTCACCGAGGACGAACCCGTCGGCCTCCGCGTCGAAGGGGCGGCACACCCCGGCGGCCGACAGGGCGCGCAGCCGGGAGAAGCCGACCAGGCTGTCGGGGGTGAGGTTGAGGTACACGCCGCCGACGAGGGCGATCCGGCAGCTGCCGGACCGCACCTGGGCGATCGCCTGGTCGAGGGCGACCAGCGAACCGGAGCACGCGGCGTCGACGGCGAAGCTGGGACCGCCGAGGTCGAAGTGGCGGCTGACGGTCCCGGCCGCCATGTTCAGGAGGCTCCCCGGCAAGGTGAAGGCGTCGATGGTGCCGAGCTGCCGCGCCCGCTCCATGGCGGCGTCGGCGGCGTCCCCCGCCCCGGCGCCCCCGGCCGCCGAGCCTCCGGCCCCGGAGCCGTCGTCCGCCGCGTGCGCGTCCTCGGCCAGGGTGATCGCCCGGAGGGGGGCCGTCATGAGGTCCTTGTAGTCGGACACCGATATCCCGAAGAACACCCCGGTGTTCTCGCGGTCGAAGTCACCGCGGCCCATCCCCGCGTCGGCGAGCGCCTCGCGCGTGACGTCGAGCATCAGCCGGTGCTGCGGGTCCATGGCCCGGGCGCGAGCGGGCGGTACGCCGTAGTGCGCCGCGTCGAAGCGGTCCAGGTCCTCCAGGAAGGCGACCTGGTCGGTGTACGAGGCGTTGGGTGCCGACCGGTTGCCCGGCTCGTGGAAGGTCCCGTGGTTCCAGCGTTCCCCCGGGACGGCGGAGAACTGACGCTCCGCGCTCATCAGGAGCTTCCAGTAGGTGCGGATGTCGGGGGCACCCGGAAAGCGGCAGCCGAGTCCGACGATGGCGATGTCAGTCATGGGTCTTCCTTGTCGTAGTGCCCTGGACGGATGGCGGCCGGGGCTGGGCGGGGCTGGAGGGTCGGGACGGGGTGGGACGGGGTGGGACGGGACGGGGTGGTGGCGGGACCGGGCCGGAGAGGGGGAGCGCCCGGTGGTCAGCGGCGCGCGTGGGCGTGGGTGCGGACGACGGTGCGGCTCGGGGAGCAACGGCCCGGGGCGCACCGCCTCGCGGGGGCCGGTGGCGGCCGGGTGGCCGGCTGCGGCGCTTTGGGCCTCAGCGCCTTCGGCGCCCACCAGTTCAGGCCGCCCGCCAGGCGCATGAGCGCCGGTACGAGGACTCCCCGCACGAGCGTGGCGTCGAGGAGGACGCCCAGACCCGCGCCGATGCCGAAGAACTGCAGGAGGGAGACCTGGGAGCTACCGAAGCTCAAGAGGGTGAACGCGAGCAGGGCGCCGGCCGTGGTGACGATGCCTCCCGTCCGGGCGATGCCCGTGACGATCGAGTCGGTGTTGTCCTCCCCGGCGTCGCGCGCCTCCTTGATCCGGGCCAGGACGAACACCTCGTAGTCCACCGAGAGCCCGAAGAGGATGCAGAACAGCAGCACCGGCATGGTCGTACTGAGCGGTCCGGGCGTGAAACCGAGCAGGCCGCTCAGATGGCCCGTCTGAAAGATCCACACCATCGCTCCGAGGACGGCCGTCAGGCTCAGGGCGTTCAGTGCGATGGCCTTGAGCGGCAGGAGCAGACTGCGCGTGAAGCCGAAGAGCAGCACGAAGGTGGTGACGGTGATCAGGGCGAGCGCGAGCGGTATCCGGTCGCCCACCGTGTCCTTGGCGTCGACCAGTACCGCGCTCGGTCCGCCGACCAGGACCTCGGTGCCCGCCGGGGCGGGGGTCTCGCGGACGTCGTGCACGAGCTGCTGGGCCGCCCGCGAGCGGGGGTCGACCCGCGGCACCACGGAGAACTGGGCCAGACCGTCGTCCGCGGGCCCGGCGACCCGGGAAACCTGGGCGACGTGGGGGAGCGCGGACAGCCTGCGGACGTAGTCCTCACCCGCAGACCGGGGCGCCGTGCCCGTCACGGAGAGGGTGAGCGCGTCGGCGCCCCTCATGTCGAACGCGTCGCGCAGCAGGTCACCGGTCTGCCGGCTGGCCGCGCTCGTGGGCAGCGCCCGGTCGTCGGGAGTGGCGAAACCGGCGTGCGCGAACGGTGCGGCGAGGACCACCAGCAGGCCGATCACCGGCAGCGCCGCGAGCAGCGGGCGGCGTACGACGATCCGCGCCAGCCCCTCCCAGAAGCGCGATCCGGAGCCCGTACGGGCCCGGCGGCGCCACGGCACGGGCCAGGCGTTGACGCGCTTGCCGAGCAGCGTGAGCAGAGCGGGCAGGACGGTCACGGCGCTCACGGCGGCGATGGCCACCACGGCGATGCCCGCGTAGGCGAAGGAGCGCAGAAAGTACGGCGGGAACACCAGCAGGGTCGCGAGCGCGGCGGAGACCGTCGCGGCACTGAAGGCGATCGTGTGGCCGGCGGTGCGCACGGTCCGGATGGCGGCCGTCCGCGGCAGGTAGCCGGCGGCGAGCTCCTCGCGGAACCGCGAGACGATCAGCAGCCCGTAGTCGATGCCCAGCCCCAGGCCGAGCGCCGTGGTGAGGTTCAGAGCGAACACGGACACGTCGGTGACGGAGCCGAGGACGCTCAGGACCAGCAGGGTCCCGGCGATGGCGAGGACTCCGATCAGCAGCGGCAGCGCGGCGGCCACGACGCTGCCGAACGCCAGAATCAGCAGGATCAGGGTGCCCGGCAGCACGACGGCCTCGGCCCGCTTCAGATCGGACTCCGCGATGTCCTGGAGCTCGGCGTCGGTGAGCGCCGACCCTCCGACGTGCACGGTCAGGGCCGCGTCGGGAGAGCCGGGGGCGGTCAGCTCCTCGCTCAGCCGCTCGGCGCGCGCACCGAGCTCCTCGCCCTCCCCGTCCACGTGCGCGACCAGCATGGCCGCCCGGCCGTCCCTGCTGCGCAGCTCCGCGGCGCCGCCGGCCCAGTACGAGGTCACGGCGCTCACGTGCGGCCGGGCGGTGAGCCGGCGGGTCAGGTCCTCGCCCTCGCGCCGGGCCGCCGGGCCGTCGACGGAACCGCCGCGTGCCTCTGCGACGACGATCAGGTTGGGGGAGGCCCCCAGGTGCTCGGCGGCCACGCGGGCGGCTCGGCTGGACTGGGACCGGGGATCGTCGTACCCCTGCGTCTTCAGCCGGCCGGTGGCCTGTGCACCGAACACGACGGACAGCGCGAGGAACGCGAGGGCGGCGAAGAGGACGAGTCCGGGACGGCGGGTCACGAAGACACCTGCGCGACGGGACATCGGGGTCTCCGATCCGGATGGCGGTTCGTCCTGCTCTGGTGCAGGACGCTGGATTTCCACCGTGCCCCGGTCGGGGACGGGGCCGTAGCCCCGGCTATTCGTTACTTGACAGGATTCCTCCGTACGTCTGCACCTTCGTTGGTCGCCTCCACCTCGTGGGCCGGCTCAGTACCTGATCTCCTTGGCCTCGTACCCTTCGAGCCCTGTCGTGGCAAGGGCGGGGACGAGTGCGTGCAGGTACCGGGCGAGGTCGGTGGATCCCAAGAGTCCTCCCGGCTGTGTGGCTCCGAATCCTCGCCGGTGGTCCGCGAGACCGTCGGTCGTCGCGGTCGGTCAGTCCGTGTCGACGACCTGCACGGTGACCGGGGTTCCGGCTTCCACCGTGCGGCTTACGGTGCAGAGCTTGTCGTGGGAGGTCTTGACGGCGCGCGGCAGGATTGCGCGGGCCCGGTCGCCGGCCTCGCCGGCGGGGAAGCGGACGGTGAAGGCGGCCTCGAGGTCGGTCATGCGGTTGCCGCCCGCGTCCTCGGTCTTGTGCCCGTGGACGGCGACGGAGAATTCGGCGGGTTCGGCGTGCCGGGTGGTGGCGACGTCCACGTCGGCCGCGGAGCAGCCGCCGATCGCGGCGAGGAAGAGCTCGACGGGGGTGAAGCCGCCGTCGGATCCGGTACCGAAGGTGATCGTGTCGCCGCGGGAGTTGGTCGCGGTGAACTTGCCCGGACCGGTTCGCTCGACGGTGACGGAGCGCAGGGAGTCAGCAGTCATGACACCGACGGTAGCCCCGCCACCCCCCATGTGCCGTGCCGGCCATACGGCGGCGCGGGCGTGTCAGGGCCGGGATCGCTTCTGGACCGCAGGGAGCCGGCCGGAGGCTGCGCTGCGAACGCCCCGGAGGCCGTCACCCGGTCACAGCACTAGCGTGTGGCGAGCCGCTCCAGCAGAGCCACGCTCTGTGCCAGCAACGCCCGCTCCTCGTCAGTCAGTTCTGCTTCGATGGCCTGGGCGAGCCAGCCGGCCCTGCGGCCGCGCTCCGCTTCGAGTGCTGCCCGGCCCGCGTCCGTCAGCTCGACCAGCGACTTGCGGCCGTCCGTGGGGTGCGCCCGGCGCGTGATCAGGTTCTGCTCCATGAGGAGTCCCACCGCCCGAGCCATCGACTGGGGGCGTACGCGCTGATCGGCGGCGAGGTCGCTGGTGGTCATCGCGCCGTCGCGGTCGAGCGTGCCGAGCACGGCGACCTGGCCCAGCGGGATGTGGTCCTCGTGTTTGACGCGCCGGGTGAGCTTGCCCATGGCGGTGCGCAGTTCTGCGGCGATGGCGGCGGCTTCCGGGGTGGGCATGAGGCACCTTACCTCGCTGGTCAGTACTGCTGCGCGAGTGACCAGCACAGCAATGCTGTTCAGCCAAACTGAACAGCATTGCTGTAGTGTTTGCCTGGTCGGGCTCAGCGCCAGCGTTGTCGCAGCCGGGGCCACGACATGCGAGAACGGGGAGGAACCACTCATGTCCACACAGGCAGTCGGAAACATCGACACCACCATCGAGACCGTCACCGCCCGCCGGATCATCGACAGCCGGGGCAACCCCACGGTGGAGGTCGACGTCGTCCTGGCGGACGGGTCCCTGGGGCGCGCGGCCGTCCCCTCCGGCGCCTCCACCGGCGCCCGGGAGGCCGTGGAACTGCGCGACGGGGACTCGACGCGCTGGCACGGCAAGGGCGTAGACCAAGCCGTGGCGCACGCCAACGGGGAGATCGCGGCGTCCGTGAGCGGCCTCGACGCGGCGGACCAGGCCGGCCTCGACGCCGCGCTGGTCGCCCTCGACGGCACCGCCACGAAGTCCCGGCTCGGGGCCAACGCGATCCTCGGCGTCTCCCTCGCCTCCGCGAAGGCCGCCGCGGCGGCCCACCGCCTGCCCCTGTACCGCTACCTCGGCGGCGACGGCGCCCACCTCCTGCCGCTGCCGATGATGAACATCGTCAACGGCGGGGCCCACGCCGACAATCCGCTGGACTTCCAGGAGTTCATGATCGCGCCCGTGGGCGCCGACACCTTCGCCGAAGCCGTCCGCATGGGCAGCGAGGTCTTCCACACCCTGCGCCGCGACCTGCTGGCCGCCGGCCACTCCACGGGCGTCGGTGACGAGGGCGGCTTCGCGCCCGCGCTGCGTACCGCCGAGGAGGCCTTGGACTTCGTGATGGCCGCCATCGAGCGCACCGGCTACCGCCCCGGCACCGACATCGGCCTGATCATGGACCCGGCGTCCTCCGAGTTCTTCCGCGACGGGGTCTACGACTACGCGGGCGAGGGAGTGCGCCGCACCCCCTCGGAGAACGTCGATTACCTGGTCAAGCTGATCGACTCCTACCCGATCCTCTCCATCGAGGACCCGATGGCGGAGAACGACTGGGACGGCTGGCGCGAGCTGACCGCCCGCGTCGGCGACCGCTGCCAGCTCACCGGCGACGACCTGTTCTGCACCAGCGAGACGCTGCTGCGCGAGGGCATCAGCACCGGAGCCGGCAACTCGATCCTGATCAAGGTCAACCAGATCGGCACCCTGACCGAGGCGCTGGCCGCGGTTGCCACGGCCCACCAGGCGGGCTGGACGGCCGTCATGTCGCACCGCTCGGGCGAGACGGAGGACACCACGATCGCGGACCTGGCGGTGGCGACCGGTTGCGGCCAGATCAAGACCGGCTCGCTGTCGCGCTCCGACCGCACGGCGAAGTACAACCAGCTGATCCGGATCGAAGAAGAGCTGGGCTCCTCGGCGCGTTACGCGGGCCGTTCCGCACTGCGCCGGGCGTGACCAGCAGGCAGAGGTAGAGACCGTGTGGCCCCCCGATCGTGATCGGGGGGCCCACACGCGGGCCGGGGGAGGCGGACCAAGTGGCAGCGGCCGCACGGCCAGGCCATGCCCCGTACCCGTACCCGTACTCGTACTCGTTCCCGTTCCCGTTCCCGTTCCTGCGCAACAGGCCGGCTATTCCATGGGCCGGCTGGTGACATAGACGGTACGCAGGACGATGGCGGCGGACAGCACCAGGAGGTTGCAGCCCATCAGCCCGTACAGCCCGATGTTCTCTGTCACGCGCGGGCCGCCGTCCATTCCGAGGAGTTGGAGGCCGGCGAACCCGAGGAAGATCCCGACGAGGGCGTGTACCACCCGCCCGACGAGCTCGCCGACGACCCGCCGGTCGCGGAGATCGGCGAAGAGCCGCACGTTGACTCCGAACCGGCCCTCCTCGAGTGCACTGCCGAGCCGGTCGAGACGGCGCGGCAACCGTCGCAGGACAGGCAACAGCGCGATCAGCTCGTCGCGGGCCGTGTCACGGGCACTCTGCGGTCCCAGCCGGTCTGCGAGCCGGGCCGAGGCGTACGTACGCGACGCCTGGAGCATGTTGAAGCCGGGCGAGAGGCGGATCAGTGTGCCCTCGAGGGTGGCCAGTGCACGGAACACGGCCGCGATCTCCGGCGGAACCGCCAGCCGGAAGGCGGCCACCAGCCGGAACAGATCGGTGAACATCTCCGCGTCGGGCGCGGATCCGTGTCCCAGGTGGCGGGCGCTGAACTGCCCCAGCACGCGCAGCAGCCGCTGCTCGTCGACCTCCGCGGGACGGTCGGTGATCTCCAGGAGGGACTCGCGCAGAGCGAGCGGATCGCCGCGGTCGACGGCGAGGAAGAGCCCGCCCATGGACTCGCGGAGCCCGGCGTCGATCCGGCCGACGGATCCGAAGTCGAGCAGGGCGGCCGTGCCGTCGGGCTGGAGCAGGATGTTGCCGGGGTGCGGATCGGCGTGGAAGACACCGTCCAGCATGATCTGGTTGAGCAGTGCGGTGAGCAGCGTCTCGGCCAGTCGGGTGCCGTGCTTCTCGTCATCGGGGACCGCCTTGCCGAGCGAGGTGCCCTCGACGCGGCTCATGACGAGGACGCGCTCGGTGCTGAACTGCCCGTGCAGGACGGGGACGGCGACACTGGAGTCGCCGCGAGCCTCGGCGGCCCGGCGCACCGCGGTCATGTTGCGCGCCTCGACGCGGAAGTCCAGCTCCTCGCGCAGTGCGACGGCGAAGCCCTGCGCGAGCTCGTTCAGCCCGAGACCGCGCCCCCAGACGGTGCGGACGCTCAGGGCGGCGGCCAAGCGCCCGACGATGTCCAGGTCGCGCTCCACGAGTTCGGGAATCCCGGGCCGCTGCACCTTGACGATGACCTCGGTGCCGTCGTGCAGGACGGCCGCGTGCACCTGCGCGATGGACGCCGCGGCCAGCGGGATCTGCTCGAACGTGGCGAACACGTCCCGCACCGGCGCTCCCAGGCTTTCCTCGAGGTGTGTCTCGACCTCGCTCCAGGGCGCGGGCGGCACCTGGTCCTGCAGCAGACTGAGCTCCTCGATGTACACCTCGGGCAGCAGGTCCCGCCGGGTCGACATCAGCTGCCCCAGCTTCACGAAGGCGGTCCCGCCGGCCTGCAGCGCCTGCCGCAGCTCCCGCGCCAGCAGCTCGTGCCGCACCCCGGGCGCGCTCCGCCGCCCTCGCAGATACGGCCCGAGCCCGTGCCGGGTGGCGATGCGCACCACCCCGGAGTACCGCCGCGCCCGAGCGATCCGCCCCCGCACCGACTGCACCCACACGAGTGGCCGTACGGCACCCACGGGCACCAGGATGTCCAGCGCGACGAGCACCACCATCGAGGCGATCATGCCCACCCCGACCATCAAGGACAGCAGCGGCGCGAGCTCCCCCGATTCCTCCTCCAGCCGGGGCCCGAGCAGCGCTCCGGACACGGCGAGTCCGCACATCCCCGCAGCCGCGACCCGTACCACCCCCGCCCGCACCCCTAGAAGTCGCCGCCCCACCATCGCGGGCGCCACCACCACAAGAAGGAAGACGAGCATCCCGACCAACACACCTGTTAACCACATGAGTTCATTCAACAGCACGTGTGTCGGCGGGTTTGAGTCAGGAAGCGGCAGTGGTGCTGCCGCGGGCTTTGCGCGCGCGCGGGGTACGGGGTGCGGCGTCGAGGACTGCCCAGACGCGGCGGCCGTCGTCGGCGAGGTCGTCGCCGCAACTGTCCACGGTGGCCAGTGCCCTGAGCTCGGTGAAGACATCGCCTTCGGGAAGGGACCCGGCCCGGTGGCTGAGGGCGACCACGAGGATCTTGTCCGCCTGGTCGCCGAGGTGCACGCTGACGCGCCGCCCGCCGTCCCGCACGGCCGCGTCGACCAAGAGCCGGACGGCGGCCTCCAGGTCCTGCTCGTCCAGCCCCGGGTAGCCCCAGCCCCGAACCGTCTGCAGGGCCTGGCCGGCGGCCTTCTTCGCAGCCCACTCGTCCGCCCGGAAGGTCAGGGCCGCGGTCTGCCGGTTGCTGATCCGCATGCGCGGCCGTGCCGTGCCCAGCTCGCTCTTCGGCTTCGCGACCGGCTGGGGCCTCGGGGCTTCCACCGGCTTCTTCTGCGGCGGTGGCGACCGCGGTGGGTACGACGGCGGGACCTTGGGACCCCTGGCCTCTGGAATGGTCAACTCGTCCTCCCGAAAAGCGGAAATCACGTAGCTCTGCCCCATCCTGGCAGTCCCCCATGAGGGCAGGGGGCGAAACCAGACCTGCCCCACTTTCCGGTGCCTGTCCGATCCCGAGGGTGGTGGGCTTCAGGTCCAGGGCGCGGGCCGGTGTCCCGGAAGGCTCAGACCACCGTGACCGGGTGGCGGACGACCGCGTCGAAGAGGTACCCCTGGGTGTTGTGCGCGGCCGTCGCGGGCTGCGTCCGCCCGGTCGCGTCCGTGGCCCGTGCCAGCAGGGCGGTCGCCCCCGGGGTCCGCGGCGTCCACGGCACCGACCAGCGCACCCAGCCGCCGCGGCGCGGTACGTCGTGCAGCCGGGCCCGCCGCCAGTGGGCGCCCCCGTCGGTGCTGACGTCCACCTGGTGCACCGGGGCCGCCCCGGACCAGGAGCGTCCGGTCAGCAGCTTCGTGCGGTGCACGGGCACGGTCGCGCCCAGCTCCAGCTCGAAGGCGCTCTTGAGCGTCTGCCGGGTCAGGGGTGCGCTGCCCTGCGGCGGCTGGTCGGGCCCGAACAGCCGGTACAGGTCGGTGTTCCACGGCGAGTACAGCGGCTGCCCGCTCACCTCGATGTCACCGACCCACTTGATCGAGGAGATCCCGATCCAGTCCGGAACGACCACCCGGACCGGCCCGCCGTGGTCGGCCGGCAGCGGCTCGCCGTTCATCTCGTACGCGAGGATCACGTCGTCCAGCGCCTTCGACACCGGCAGCGGGCGCCGCACCCGCCCCAGGTTCACGCCGTTGGTGACCACCTCGTCGTCCAGGCCCCGGGGCAGTACGTCCACGGCTCCGCGGGTCACTCCGGCCAGCCGCAGCACGTCCGAGAGCCGGGCCCCGCGCCAGCGGGCCACACCGATGGCGCCGAGGGTCCAGGCCGTCCCGGTCACCGTCTGGCCCTGCTGGGTGGTGTAGAAGCTCCGGCCGTTGCCCGCGCACTCGATGAACAGCGTCCGCTCGACCGCGGGCAGGTCGCGCAGCCGGTCGTACGAAAACTCCACCGGCCCGCCGGACAGTGCGTCGCCCCACACCTTCAGCCGCCAGCCGTCCTTGTCGAGGCGGGGCGTGGCGGTGTGGTTGCGGACGAAGAACCGGTCGACGGGAGTCACCTGGCCCGTGCCGCGCAGGGCGGCGAACTTCGTCTCCGCGTTGGTCCCCCGGATCGTGAACAGCTCGGGCGGCAGCGGCTTCACGATCGAGGGCAGGGCGGCGGTTCCGGCGGATCCCGCGGCTTCGGCCGTCCCGACTGCGCCCAGCCCGAGGGTGCCGGCCGCCGCTCCCGCAGCGAAGAGCTTCAGCAGGTCACGCCGGTCCACTCCGGCCGAGCGGGCGCGGCCACGCGCCCACTGGCGCAGGCGCGCACGGTCGTACTGGCTCTCGTCGGACAGGTCGAGGGGCATGGCGGGTCACTCCTTGATCGCGATTCCCGACGGACCCTAGAAGGCGGGCCCCGAGCGCGGGAACCCTCCCGTCGCGATGGCCACGAACCTGCAACACGGCTGAAATACCAGGGCGTTGAGGTCCGCGTCGGCGACCGGATCGTCCAGAGCGCGGACGCGTCGAAGGAGTACATACGAGGCCCCGTGGCCCGTGCGACAACGATGTCACGCCCTAGTAGTGCTTTGTTACGTGCTGTCGTAGGGCTGCCATGGGGTGGGTTGTCGGCAGGTGGGGCAGGTGCCGGTCCAGGTGGCGATGAGGTGTT
>NZ_JBHWMB010000136.1:0-10737 GCF_042730015.1 Streptomyces sp. NPDC059957
AGAAAAAGGACCAGGACCGACACGCCTCGGGGCCCCGCGATCCACCGCCCGGCCCGCCTCCGGCGCCGCCACGGGGGGCGCGTGGCGGCGCCGGGTCACGCGTGCAGGTCGTCCACCAGTTCCCTCAGGGCCGCCGCCAACACGCCGAGGCCTGCGTCGGCGGGGCCGCCGGGCTCCGACATGTACGTGTCCCGGCGGATCTCGACCATCAGTGCACCGACCCGGTCGTCCTTGCCGTAGTACTCCAGCGGCACGTACGTACCGGCGAAGGGGCTGTCGAGTCCCGTGCCGCCGAAGCCCGCGAACGCCCTCTCGGCGGCGGCCAGCAGGGCGGCCGAGGTGTGGAAGGGGTCCGTGCCCAGGCAGATCGGCGGCCGGCTGCCGTCACCGTGCAGTTCGTACGGGAGGGGCTCCCTCGGGTACGAGTGCACGTCGATGATCACGGCCCGGCCGGTGGCCTCCAGCCGGTCCTCCACGGCCCGGGTCATCGCCTCGGCGTACGGATGGAAGTAGCGGTCGATCAGCGGCCGGACGTCGAAGCCTTCGGGGCGCAGGCGTTCCCGGTGGGTGGAGTGCGTGTACACCGCCCCCATGCCCACGGCGAGCATCTCCTCGCGCTCGTCGGGGAAGCGCTCGGGGTCGATGACCAGCCGGGACAACCCGTTGACGAACTGCCACGGCGTGACCGCGGAACCGGCCGCGGCCGCCGCGGCGATCTCGGCGGTGTGGGAGTCGGTGATGTGGTCGAGCTCCCGTGCGAGGGCCGGGTCGGACAGGTGGATTCCGCGGCGGACGGAATCCGGTATGACGCGCGAGGAGTGCGGTACGTGCAGGATCACCGGCGACGCGCCGGCGCCGGGGAGGATCTCGAAGGGCAGGGATTCGGGCCGGGATTCGGGCCGGTGGTTCATGTGAGCATCCTCCGTTGCCGGGGCGGCTGATCTCTCGGTTGATGATCGCTCGACCGACCGCGCGGCCGGGTGCGGGCGCCGTCTGTCCGGCCCGTCGACTCCGTGCTGATCGCTGCCCGTTGGACGGCCGGCCGGGGCCTCAGCCGACCCGGATGCCGATCACGCACGTGTCGTCGTCCGTGTCCGATCGGCTCTCGGCGAGAAGGCGGTCCAGTTGGCCGTCCAGGTCCCCGGCAGCGGCGGCCGCCGCCTGCACCAGGTGGCCGAGCGACTCCTGCACCGAGGAGTCCCGGCGCTCCACCAGCCCGTCCGTGTACATCAGCAGCGTGTCGTCCGGTTCGAGCTGCACCTCCCGCTCGACGTAGGCGACCTCGGGCAGGGCTCCCAGGAGCAGCCCCTCGATGAGCGGGAAGGCCTCCGCCTCCCCGTGGCGCACGAGTACGGGGGGCAGGTGGCCGGCGCGGGCCCAGCGCATCACCCTCGTGCTCGGGTCGAAGAGGCCGCAGACGGCGGTGGCCGTCACGTGCTTCGCCAGGTGATGGGTGACCGTGTTGAGCCAGGACAGCAGTTGGGCGGGGCCCGCCCCGGTGACGGCGAGGCCGCGCAGGGCGTTGCGCAGGACGACCATGCCGGTGGCCGCCTCGATGCCGTGCCCGGCGACGTCGCCCACCGAGAGCATGATCAGCCCTGAGGGCAGCACCACGGTGTCGTACCAGTCTCCGCCGACGAGCGCCTCGATCTCCGCCGGCCGGTAGCGGACGGCGACCCGCAGGCCCGGGGCTTCGATGGCCGGCGGGGTGGGGGGCATGATGGCGTGCTGGAGCTGGAGGGCCAGCCGGCTGCGCTCGGCGGACTCGGCCTCGGTGTGGGCGAGTTGGTCCCGGGTCGCGGCCAGGGCCACCTCGGTCCAGTGCTGCGCGGAGATGTCCTGGTAGGCGCCGCGCACGGCGTGCAGCCGCTGGTCCGCGTCGAGGACGGGCTCGGCGACGACCCGGATGTGGCGGGTGATTCCGTCGGGTCTGCGCAGGCGCAGGTTGACGGAGGCGGGGCGGCGGTGGCGGAGCACCGCGCGCAGGAAGCGGCCGAGGGCCGCGGAGTCGTCGGGGTGCGCGTAGCCGGGAAGTTCGTGAAGCCGGACCGGGGGCGCGGTGGGCGGGAGTCCGTGGAGGTCGTAGAGCTGTGCGTTCCAGGTGGTCTCGCCGGTGACGAGGTTCTCCTCGAAGCCTCCGATCCTGCCCAGGCGCTGGGCGTGCTGGAGGAGGCCCGCCAGCCGGGCCGTCTCGTCCTGGATCCGCCAGATCAGCAGGACGGCGGAGCCGTGGCGGCTGACGCTGATGTTCGCGACCGAGGTGAGCGGGATCTGGTCGACGAGCGCGGTCAGGCTCATGCGTTCGGCGCGGAAGGGCTCGCCCGTGGCGTGCACGCGCTCGATGATGTCGAACAGTCCGCTCTCGCCGGCGGCCAGCGGGTAGGCCTCCAGCAGCAGGGCGCCGTTGACGTCGCCGCGCGGCCGTCCCACCGGGTCGACGAAGCGGCTGCCGGTGTGCCGGATCCGGAAGTCGGCGAGCCGGCCCTCGGAGTCGAGGACCGGGGTGAGGACCACGGCCGGGTCCTGGAGTCCCTCGGCGAGGTCGATGAGCTCGGCGACATCGGGGAGGACCGCGTCGGCCGCCGCGGGGTCGCGCGGGGGCGTGGCGTCCATGGTGCGGGCGCACAGCTCGGCGAGGGCCTCGACCTGCCGCTCGATCCGGCGCTCGACCTGGGGTGCCTGCGGCTCCAGGGGGTGCGGCCAGCAGATCTCCAGGACGCCCTGGATCCGTCCGCCGGTCCCCGTGGGCACCGCCATCCGGCCGCCGCCCGGCCATTCGGCGCGGCCGATGGAGGGCAGTCCTTCCCGGTCGAGGTCGGCGAGGGTGACCAGCCGGCGTTCCCCGAGCGCGAGGCGGGCGACGGTGGAGACGCCCGGGGGTACGTGGCGCCAGCGGGCGGCCTCCCTGGGTGGAAACCCGGCGTGGCCGGCGAGGGCCAGCGACCCGTCGGGCACCGCGGTCCACACGGCCACCGCGACCGCGCCCAGCGGGCCCAGGGCGTTCGCCAGGAGGGACTCGGCGACCGCCTGGGTGTCGGCGGTGACGGCGAGCACCCCGCTCTCGGCGGTGCGCAGCCGTACCGACAGCGTGGAGGACTGCCCGGCCGGGTCGGCGCCGCCGTCACCGGCCCCCGTACCCGTACCCGCACCCGCGCGTTCGACGAACTCGGCGGCGATCTCGCTGACGTGGTCGCGGGAGGCCTGGTTGACGATGTCGGCGGCGAACTCGAGGGGGGACATCCCGCTCTCTCGGCACAGCACGTCGAGCTGGCGTGCCGCCGCGGCCGGGGTGCAGTTCAGCTGCCCGATCAGGATGCCCTTGGCCAGCTCGACCAGAGCCCGCCCGTCGGCGGCCGCCTGGGCCTCCAGCACCTCGCGGCGCAGCCGTTCCACGGTGGCGACGAGGCGCCCCAGGGGCGTCGGGGCCTGCTTCGGCACGACGCTGGTGGGCCGGTCGCCGTCCGGGGCTCCCGGTGCTTGCGTTGCTCCCGGTGTCTGCGGCGCTCCCGGAGTTTGCGTCGCTCCTGGAGTCTGCGGCCGGCGGGCTTCGTCGTGCCGGTGCGTGTCCGCGGTCATCGGGTGAGCCTGCGCCGGATGCGGGCGATGAGGTCGTCGGCGTCCACCGGCTTGGTGACGTAGTCGCTGGCGCCCGCAGCGAGGCTCTTCTCCCGGTCCCCGGGCATCGCCTTGGCCGTGACCGCGATGATGGGCAGGCCCACGTACTGCGGCATGCGCCGGATCTCGGCGGTGGCTGCGTAGCCGTCCAGTTCGGGCATCATCACGTCCATCAGGACGATGTCGACCCCCGGGTTGCGGACGAGGGTGTCGATGCCCTTGCGGCCGTCCTCGGCGTGCAGGACGCGCATGCCGTGCAGTTCCAGGACCCCGCTGAGGGCGAAGAGGTTGCGGGCGTCGTCGTCGACGACGAGGACGGTGCGGCCGGCCAGGTCGCCTTCGAGCACGTGCTCGGCGGGCCGGCGCCGCGCATCGCCTTGCACCAGGGGCAGGACGTCCCCCGGCTGTTCGGCGGACAGGTGGAGCGCGATGCGTTCGCGCAGTTCGTCCAGGCTGGAGAGCAGCTCCACACGGCGTGACGCGGACCGCCGGCGCAGGGCTTCCTCCTGGCCGGTCCGCACCCGCGGGTTGTTGTGGGCGAGGACGGGGAGCGAGGCGAGGGCCGGGTCTCCGTCGAGGGCGTCGAGGAAGCGGAGGGCTTCGCCGTCGGGCAGGTCCAGTTCCAGGACCACGCAGTGGAAGGAGTGCGCCGCCAGGGCGGCTGCGGCCTCGCGGGAGCTCGTGGCGTGGACCACGTGGATGCCGTCCCTCTCCCCCGGCGTCCGGTGGCCGGGGGCGAAGTCGCGGTCGGCGCTCTCGGCGACGAGGGAGAGCAGCCCGTTGGTCCGCTCCTCGATCACCAGGAGCCGGCGGGGCCGCCGCTGCTCCGGGAGTACGGCCTTGCCCTGACGGCCGCCCTGCCCCGCCACCGCTCGGTTCGGGGCCCCGGGCGGGAGCGCCGGGGGGGCATCGGTGTAGGAGGGGTCCTCGTAGTCCGCGCGGCTGACCGGCAGGTAGAGGGTGAAGGTGCTGCCCTGGCCGGGGGTGCTTTCCGCGGTGACGGCCCCGCCGAGGAGCTGGGCGATCTCGCGGCTGATGGAGAGCCCGAGGCCGGTGCCGCCGTACTTGCGGCTGGTGGTGCCGTCGGCCTGCTGGAACGCCCCGAAGACCGACTCGAGCTGCTGTTCGGGGATGCCGATTCCGGTGTCGCGCACCCGGAAGGCCAGCATCGGGCCGCGCCGGGAGAGTCCGGAGGGGACCTCGGGGGCCGCGGCCGGTTCGATGCGGAGCTCGACGCCTCCGCGTTCGGTGAACTTCACGGCGTTCGAGAGGAGGTTGCGCAGGATCTGGCGCAGCCGCGAGTCGTCGGTGAGCAGGTCGTCGGGGGCGCCGGGGGCCGTGGTGACGGTGAAGTCGAGGCTCTTCTGCGTGGTCATCGGCCGGAAGGTGGCGTCGACGTACTCCAGGAGCTGGGGCAGGTGCACGCGCTCGGGGTTGATGTCCATCTTGCCGGCCTCGACCTTCGACAGGTCGAGGATGTCGTTGATCAGCTGGAGGAGGTCCGAGCCGGCCGAGTGGATGATGCCGGCGTACTCGACCTGCTTGGGGGTGAGGTTGCGCGCGGGGTTCTGGGCGAGCAACTGGGCGAGGATCAGGAGGCTGTTGAGCGGGGTGCGCAGTTCGTGGCTCATGTTGGCCAGGAACTCGGACTTGTAGGTGGAGGCCAGCGACAGCTGTTGGGCGCGGGTCTCCAGCTCTTGGCGGGCCTGCTCGATCTCCAGGTTCTTGGCCTCGATGTCGCTGTTCTGGCTGGCGAGGAGGGCGGCCTTCTCCTCCAGCTCCGCGTTGGAGCGCTGGAGTTCCTCCTGCTGGACCTGGAGTTCCTCCGAGCGGGCCTGGAGCTCGCCGGTCAGCCGCTGGGACTCGCCGAGGAGTTCGTCGGTGCGGGCGTTGGCGACGATCGTGTTGACGTTGGCGCCGATCGCTTCCATCAGCTGGGCCAGGAAGTCGCGGTGGACGGGGTTGAAGGCGGTGAAGGAGGCGAGCTCGATCACGCCGAGGATCTGGTCGTCCACCACGATCGGCAGGATGATCAGACTGCCCGGGGTGGTGTGGCCCAACCCGGAGGAGATCACGTAGCCGCCGGGGACCTGGTCGGTGGCGATGATCCGGCGGCTGCGGGCCGCCTGTCCGACCAGGGACTCTCCGAGGGCGAAGGCGGCGCCCTCCTCCGCGGCGGCGGACCGCCCGTAGGAGCCGACGAGGGTGAGGACGGTGCCGCCGGGGCGGTCCTCGGCGAGGTAGAAGGCTCCGTACTGGGCGGCGACCAGCGGCGTCAGTTCGTCCATGACGAGTTCGGCTACGGCGGCCAGGTCCCGGTGGCCCTGCATCAGGCCGGAGATGCGGGCCAGGTTCGACTTGAGCCAGTCCTGCTCCTGGTTGGCCCGGGTGCTCTCGCGGAGCGAGCCGACCATGGAGTTGATGTTGTCCTTGAGTTCGGCGACCTCGCCCGAGGCGTCGACGGTGATGGAGCGGGTCAGGTCGCCCTCGGCGACCGCACTGGCGACCTCGGCGATGGCCCGGACCTGGCGGGTCAGGTTGCCGGCCAGCTCGTTGACGTTCTCCGTCAGGCGCTTCCAGGTGCCGGAGACGCCCTCGACCTCCGCCTGGCCGCCGAGGCGGCCCTCGCTGCCGACCTCACGGGCCACGCGGGTGACCTCGGCGGCGAACGCGGACAGCTGGTCGACCATCGTGTTGATGGTGGTCTTCAGCTCCAGGATCTCTCCGCGGGCGTCCACGTCGATCTTCTTGGACAGGTCGCCGTTGGCGACGGCCGTCGTGACGAGGGCGATGTTGCGGACCTGGCCGGTGAGGTTGTTGGCCATGGAGTTGACGTTGTCGGTGAGGTCCTTCCAGGTGCCCGCCACATTGGGCACCTGTGCCTGGCCGCCGAGCCGGCCCTCCGTGCCCACCTCGCGGGCCACCCGGGTGACCTCGTCGGCGAACGCGGACAGCGTGTCGACCATCGTGTTGATGACCCCTGCGAGCGCGGCGACCTCGCCCTTCGCCTCCACCATGATCTTCTGCGAGAGGTCGCCGCGGGCGACGGCGGTGGCCACCTGGGCGATGGAGCGCACCTGGCCGGTCAGGTTGTAGGCCATGACGTTGACGTTGTCGGTGAGGTCCTTCCAGGTCCCGGAGACGCCCCGGACCGTGGCCTGGCCGCCCAGGTTGCCCTCGGTGCCGACCTCGCGGGCAACGCGGGTGACCTCGTCGGCGAACGCGGAGAGCTGGTCGACCATCGTGTTGATGGTCTCCTTCAGCTCCAGGATCTCCCCCCGCGCGTCCACCCGGATCTTCTGGGTCAGATCGCCCTGGGCAACCGCGGTGGTGACCTCGGCGATGGAACGCACCTGGGCGGTGAGGTTGTCGGCCATGACGTTGACCGATTCCGTCAGGTCCTTCCACGTACCGGAGACGCCCTGGACGTCCGCCTGGCCGCCGAGCCGCCCCTCCGTGCCGACCTCGCGGGCCACCCGGGTGACCTCGCCGGCGAATCCGGAGAGCTGGTCGACCATCGTGTTGATGGTCTCCTTCAGCTCCAGGATCTCCCCCCGCGCGGTGACGGTGATCTTCTGCGAGAGGTCGCCCTTGGCCACGGCGGTCGCGACCTGTGCGATGGAGCGCACCTGGGCGGTCAGGTTCCCGGCCATGAAATTGACCGAATCCGTGAGGTCCAGCCAGGCCCCGCCGACCCCGGGTACGTCGGCCTGGCCGCCGAGCGTCCCCTCGGTGCCCACCTCGCGGGCCACCCTCGTCACCTCGGAGGTGAACAGGGACAGCTGGTTGACCATCCCGTTGAAGACGGTGGCGATCTCCCCGAGCAGCCCGTCCGCCGCATCGGGCAGCCTGGTACGGAAATCCCCGTCGCGCACGGCGGTCAGCCCGGCCAGCAGCCTGCGCAGCTCCGCCTCGCCGATCCCGCCCTCACCGTGAAGCGGGGGCACCCCGCCCGCCGAACCCGTACCCGTCCGCTCGGACATCCGCCCCAACCTCACACTCGAAACCGACACTCCGACGAACGGGACAAGAAGGACCCCGGTTTCGGGGCGCACCGATGCGCCCGGCTCCGCGGGGATCCGTCTTCGCCGCACCACCGCTCGGGTGAAGGCTAGCGCCGCCGAAGGGACCATAAGGCACGGTCGATCACACCGGGGACAGTGCATCCTGCCTGCGGGAAAGGCAGATGGGCGGGAAGCCCGCGCACTCGGCCTGAACGAGGCCTGCATCAACCCGGTTTGGAAGGCTCCGCTCGCTCCGGGGTACACCGGCGGGTTCCGGGTAGACGAACCGGTGACATTCGCACACAACGGAGGAAACGGGGTGAAGGAGATGGCGGTCAAGGCTGTGGGCTGGGCCCGGTCGTTTCCCGTCTCGGAAGGCGTCCGGGCGGCACGGGAGTGGACGGCGGGCCACTTGGCGTCCCTGCCGTGGAGCGGTTCGGTGGCCGACACCGCGTACTCCGTGCTGATCTGCGTCTCCGAGCTCGTCACCAACGCGCACCTGCACGCGGTCGGCACGGCGCACCTGGTGCTGACCTGGGACGGCCGCTGCCTGCACGTGAGCGTCGCGGACGGCGACCCCCGGCTGCCGCGGTACCGGGAACCCACCGCCGACGCGGGTGCCACGTCGGGCCGCGGGCTGGGGATCGTCACGGCGCTGGCCGATTCCCTGGACGTCCACGCGAGCCACGGCGGAAAGGCGATCACCGCCTGCTTCCGGCCCGGCGGCGGACCGGACCCGCATACGCGGGAGCGGCGTAGGCGCGGAAACGGTGGAGCGGGAGCCGCCGGGCCGGGAGCCGATGGGCGCACAGGCGCCGCAGGCGCGGGTTCACGCCCCGACTGCGGCCTCGACGCTCGCGTGCAGGGACAGGACCGTATCGGCCCCGGTCACCGCGAACAGCCTCCGCAACTGCTCGCCGGGAGCGGCGATGCGCAGGGTCGTGAGGCGGTGCAGCCGCAGGAGCAGGTTCAGGAACGAGGAGTCCCCGAAGGTGATGGCACCTGCGTCCAGAACCACCATCGGATGCAGGCCGGCGGCTTCGGTGAGGGCCTCCTCCAAGGGAACGAGCGTGTCCTGGTCGAGCTCTCCCCGGGCCACCACCACCCAGGCGGCCCCCGCCGGGTAGCCGTCCCCGACCACGCTCTGCCCGTATCCGTCCCCTGCTCCGGTCATGTCCGCCTCCCCGGATTCGTCTGCCGTACGTCTTTCCAAGGGAGTATGCCTGCTCTTCGCTCCGGCGCCGCAGCCGACGGGGCTCTCCCCTGCCACCCCTTGCCGTGCGCTCCCGGCCCTCAGTCGAGGACGTCCAGGAAATCAGGCCGGGAGCCGCCCCCGTCGGAGGAGCGGCGGGGCGGCAGCGGGCGCGGATCCGGGTAGGTCTCCCCGATCGGCCCCCACAGCACGATCCCGATCAGCGGCCAGACCACGGCGTGCCCCCAGGACCGGAGCAGCCCGCCGTCCAACAGGCTCAACGCCCCGAAGAACAAGGCCCACTTCGCCGTCATCCGCCAGAACCCGCTGCCCTGCCGGTACAGGACCCGCCGCTTCCCCGTCATCTCCATGCCCCCACGCCAACCGCCGCCCCGCTGCGCGGCGCAGGCGCCCTTCGCCGGCGCCGCGCAGCACTCGGGAGAAGAAATGACGACCTCGAGGTGTGTAGACCCTCTCAGGCGGGGCAGAAGCGCCCCCGGCAGCCGTCAGTCAATCGGGAGGGAGCGGCCACCATGTATCGCTCGGCCACCGTTGTAGGCCCCATTCGTGCAGCAGACGCTGAAGTACCCGTGTGTGACCAGGAGTCCGCGGGAGCGCCCACGCAGGACACGGACCTGTTCCGGGTGGAGAACGCGCGGGAGATGGCGCCCTCCGACGCCCGGGAACTCTCGCGGCTCTTCTTCGCGAGGCTGCGCACGCTGGAGGAGGGGACCCGCGAGTACCAGTACACGCGCAACACCCTGATCGAGATGAACCTGTCGCTCGTGCAGTTCGCCGCACGGCGCTTCCGCGCCCGCGTGCTCGGCGGCGGACTCGACATGGACGACGTCATCCAGGTGGGAACCATCGGCCTGATCAAGGCCATCGACCGCTACGACACCGAGCGCGAGGTCGAGTTCTCCACCCTCGCCCTCCCCTACATCACCGGTGAGATCAAGCGCTACTTCCGCGACACCACCTGGGCCGTGCACGTACCGCGCCGCCTGCAGGAACTGCGCACGGAACTCGCCAAGGCCCAGGACGCCCTGAGCGACGTCCTCGGCAGGGCGCCGACCGTCAAGGAGATCGCCCACCACCTGGAGCTCTCCGAGGACGAGATCATCGAGGGACTGGTGGCCGCCAACGGCTACACCAGCAGCTCCCTCGACACCACCACCGCCGACGGCGACACCTCCTCCGCGGCGGGCCGCAGCGCCCGTCCCGCGGCCGAACGCCACGGCGCCGTCGACCCCGGCATGGAACTCTTCGAGGACTTCCACACCCTCGCACCCCTGCTGGAGCAACTCGACGAACGCGACCGCCTCATCCTCCAGATGCGCTTCGGGCAGGAGAAAACCCAGGCGGAGATCGGCGCCGCACTCGGCGTCTCCCAGATGCAGGTCTCCCGCATCCTGTCCCGAACCCTGGCACGGCTGCGCACCGGCATGCTCGCGGAGTAGGGAATGACCCCGGCGAAGTCCTGGAAGCCACCCGCCACGAAGCCCTCATCAACACGGCCTTCGCCGGCCGGCCCGCCACCCGCGGGCCTCCTGGCCGACCCCCTCGTCGAGGTCCGCGCCACGGACACGGGCTTCGCCATGCGGCTCCGCGTGGCAACGCCGTGAGGACCTCGGTCGCCTAGACTGGCACGGGGCGGGGCCAGAGCACCCGCCAGTGCCAACGCGGGCCAGTGCCAACGCGGGGGTGAAAGACCTCGATGGAAACCATCGGACCTGAATCGGGTGATCCGTTGAGCGCGAGCCTTCCCGCCGGAGGACAGCGCCGCAGGCTCGCCCTGACGGGCGTCCGAGGCGCCGTGGCCAAAGGCCGCGACTTCACGCGCGAGGCCCTGCACGACTGGGGCTGGGACGGAACCGAGACCGCCGAGGACGCCCTGCTCCTCGTGTCCGAGCTGCTGACCAACGC
>NZ_JBHWMB010000137.1:0-10654 GCF_042730015.1 Streptomyces sp. NPDC059957
CGAAGACTTCCGCCGCCGCTTGGAGACGTGCCCGGACGAGGCCGGGGGCGTGGAACGCGGCGGCCACCAGGAGGTCGCCGAGCGCGGCCACGTCCCCCGCGCCCTCCGCCTGCCCGGCCCGGCCGAGGAGACCGGCCGCCTCCCGGATACGGACCTCCGCGCGCGCCCAGTCGTCCGCGCCCACGGGGATGTCGAAGCGCTCGCGGACCCGCGGCAGCGACAGGTTATAGGCGAGCGTGCTGCCGGAGAACCAGATCGGCCGGCTCCCGCCCTCCGCGCGGTCCCCCGGGAGCGCGACCGCGTACCCGACGAGGACGCCTTCGTCGTCGCGGCGCTCGCGCACGCGAAGGCCTCCGTCGCGCAATCGCTCCAGGAAATCGGTGTCCCCGGCGGCGCGGGAGGAGGCCTGACGGACCGTGCGCTGCAGGGACTCCCAGGCGGTCTCCGCCAGGCCCCGCCGGTCCGCCTTCGCCATCTCCCCCGTGGCCGGGGCGCGGCGCGCGGTCCGGTCGCCGGGGGACATCGGGGTGAGGTTCCAACGGGCTTCGAAAGCGCGGGCAGCGGCATGCATCGCCACGATGTCGCCGCGCAGGCGGGGCTGGCGCCCGTCTACGCGGGCGAGGGTCGCCGCGCTGTGGATGTGGTCGGGGGCGTGGCGCACGGCGATCCACCGGCAGGCCTGTTCGTCTCCGTACGGGGCGATGCCCGCGGCGTCCACCATCGCGGCCGCCACCTCCCCCCACTCCACGTCGGACAGGACCCGGTCATCCGCGTGGTTGCGGACCGAGACGTGCCACACGTGCTTGACCGGGCGCACCCCGCGCAGCGCCTCCGCGGGGGCGTCCAGAAGGTCGGCGAGATCCTGCAGCGACGTCGCCGCCGGCTGCCGCACCGGGCACGGAAGATGGGGGTCGAAGGCAGTCACCAGATGCGGGTCGGTGTGCTCATCCTGCTTCCCCGGGCCGAAGAGGTAGTCGAGCAGCTCATAGGTGTCGTCACCCATGTCCGGCTTCTTCGGCATCAACGGGAACGGCGCTCCCGCATCACCTGAAGCGTCGCTGCGTCCACCCGCACCACCGCCGCCCGCACCCGCGCAAGAACCTCCTCGACGCCGCCATCGGCGACGCCGACCGCAGCATGCCGGTCGAAGCGGACCGCGATCTCCCGCAACGCCGCACGCGCCTGCACCAGCTCGCGCAGGACATCCGCCCGCTCCGCCGACACCGGCACCAGAACCTCCTGCGCGACGGCCATCACCGCGTGCCCCGCCCACGCGGTCGGCGCCATCGACTCCCCCGCCGCCGCCTGCCGCACGACCTCGATCTCCGCCTCGGAGAACGCGACGTTCAGCCGATGCCCGCGTACCTGACCCGCCTGACGTTCACGGCGCCGGACCGGACCCTCATCTGCCACCACAAGCCCTCGCTCCCGTGCATCCCAAGGAAGCCGGAATCCGTGTTCCTCACCGGAACACAATCCAAGATCGTTAGTGCGTAATGTTCCATTACGCACTAACTGGCTCCCCTTTTCTATTGCATGAAAAATCCTCCCAGCCAGCCGCACCCGACCACCCGGAAAACCGTCGACCACGCCCCGACACCACCCACCCCACCACCCGAGGCAACACGAAGCGACGACCACCCACTGGTTGAACCCAGCCGCTCCGCCTCTCCTTCGATGACGCAAACCGTCTACAGCCGCCGTCTCGGGGTGTAAGTCTGTGCCCATGGATCTGGAAGAGCTCCTCCGCGCCATGGACCGAACAGCAGCCAACCTGAGCAAACTGGACAGCGTGTGGGAGCGGGCGAAGCAGTACATCCCGAGCGGTCCGCAGCGGGGTTCGCATCCCGCGTACGAGGACCTTGCGATGGCCTGGGCCGACCTCCTTCCGGGGCTTCCTCTGATCGATGGCTGGACCATCACGGACCCTCTTCCGGACATCGACGCCATGGGCCAGTCGTTCATCGACTACTTCGAGATCAGCGAGCAGCCGAACGACCTCCATGCCTCTGGCGAGAAGCCCGGGGTGGATCTCGCCGCGTACCGGTACCGCCTCGAACGAGCCCGTCGGCGTGCTACCCGCGGCCGCTTGGAGCAGCTCATCTCCACCATCGACGCCGCACTCCCCGCGGCCGTAAAGGGCGTGGCACGGGACTCTCTTGAGCTACTGCAGAACGAGCAGACCCAGCAGACCGAGGCAGCCGTCGGGGAGATCGCGAGGCTCCTGGGTGACGCCGCCAGCAATACCTCACGCTGGTGGGACCTGCACCGGCACATGCGATTTAGCCAGGGACACGACTGGCACGACATTGTCGAATTCGACTGGCCCGACGTGCGTGCCGACATCACAGCCAAGGCCCTGGGGGACAGTGACCCGCTAGCAGTCCCCGAGATCGACCTCGGCCAAGCCGCATCAGGCCATCTCACCGGATCCGCCACCCTCGCACTGCCCTGGGAGCGGCTGGACGATGACGGATTCGAGAGGCTCCTCTACGATCTTCTGCGCAGCATCCCAGAGCACGAGAACGTCCAGTGGCTGATGCAGACCCGGGCCCCTGATCGAGGGCGTGACCTCTCCCTGGACCGGGTTCTCAAAGACGGGTCCGGTGGTGTGCGCACGGAACGGGTCATCGTCCAGGCCAAGCACTGGCGCAGCCGGTCCGTGAACGCTGCCGCGTTGTTCGAGACAGCCACAGCGGGGAAGCTGTGGAGCCCGCCTCTCGTGCGCGGGATCGTGATCGCCACCAGTGGACGCTTCACCGCTGACGCAGTCGCCTGGGCGGAGCGCCACAACGCTGAAGGCACCACGCCCTACATCGACCTGTGGCCCGAAAGCCGCCTCGAAACCCTCCTCGCCCAAAGGCCCCACCTCGCCGCCATGCACGGCCTCAGGTAGCGCACACGGCATGGGGTGCCTGTCTGGTCCCAGGCCCTTGATCGGGGCCAGTCAGGGCTGTGCCTCGGGGCCTGCAGCGGCGTCCTTAAGCACTGCGATCCACTCGGTCATGAGTGCCTGAGCAGAGTCTTGTCCCGGTCGGCGCAGGAGGTCCGCATGGTGCTCGGTGAGTAGCTGACTCATGTGCTCGCTGAGCTGGTCGTAGACCGGGTCCAGACACATGATGAGCAGCCCCGCGGCATCGATTTTGGTGAGCATGTGTGGGAGCGCGATGAAAAACTCGCCCATGCCGAGCGTGTCGATCCTGACGCGGATGGCCTGCTGTCCTGGGGTATCGGGCAGGAGCATGCCGTGGAAGAGGTAGAGGCCGCCGCACAGTCCCAGGGTTCGGGCGACGTCCCGTGCTCGCGCCAGGTCATCGGCAGTTACAGAGGTGGCCTGCGCTACCGCGTCGTGGTGGCGGACGCTGTCCCACGTTCCGTCCTGCTGGGCCCGCTCGTAGATCTGCACAAGGAGCACGGGGTCGGTCTCCGGGAACATTCCCGTGCCGGCCATCGCGTGCGCGTAGGTCCCCGCGTCTACTTCGCCGGGTGGCAATCCGATTGCTGCGATCAGGTGGACCAAGTTCCGCTGCCCACCGCGAGGTGGGGGCTGGAAGTCCTCGGTGCTGCTGAGAAGTGCTTCCCGCATGCGTCCCGGATGTCCCAGCAGACCTGGGCTCCGAGCGAGGAACTTATCGGCGGCGGTGTAGAGGTCGTCAGCGTCACCGTCGTTGCGGACTTGGTGAGCCTGCTCGATCAAACGCCGGACCGGGTCACGGCGTAGCGCCCAGACGAGGGCGTCGCGTACCGCGTCGAAGGGGGGCTCCGGCACCGGCTCCCTCGTGTTTCCTCCTGGTGTTCCGGCCCGCATGTACCAGGCCAGGACGGTGGCTCGCAGGTCCTTGCCCTGCCCGCTGCAACGCGTCAGTACATCGGCGACCTCCACGGTGCTGGGGCGCAGAACGGATGTCGAGCCCCGGCCTCTGCCTAGTGCCCCACGGGCGTGCCGTGGTAGCAGGCCGGCTCTCCGCCAGCGTTCCAATTGCGCCGCTGATACGGCCAGGTCGCGGTCGTGGAGAAGCCCGAGCAACTCCCGGTCGGCAGAGGAGGTGTCTTCGCGTGTCACGTCTGCACTTTAGAACCCCGCGAAGTATCTCGGAGCGGGGAATGCGACGTCTGACTCAATGGGACGCAGGGCGGAAACGCACGACTTCAGGGACGCCTTGCGGGTCCGTGCGCCGTCACGCGATTCGGCACTCGGGAATACGTGCGTTGCGGGCAAGGGACAGAGGAAGAGAACTCACAGACATGCTGAACGAAGTGATCACCGGCTCGATCGAGGAACTTCTGGGAGGCTTTGCCGTGGTCGTAGCCGTCGGCCTCGCCTCACGGGTTCGCCGCCGTCGTAGTGCCCACCGCGTCATCGCGCGGGGTGAAGGCGAAGCGCCGACGCGGCCCGCCCGCACATACACTCTGATCGGTACGAGATTCCGGACGGCCGCGCGGTCCAGCTCGCCAGCAGTCGGTCTGCCGGCACCGTCATGATCTGGCAGGAGTCGGTCACCGATAGTCCGCAGCGGTTCGAACTGCCTGACGCTGTCCTCTCCGACGGCACCTACGCCGCGGAGCCCCTCGACTAGTACCGCTGAGCCGTCCAGGACCAGCTACCGGGAGTAGCTGGAGGGCGTCGTCCGGTTGCCGGCGACGACGCCGACCACAACGACGCGGTCCACCGTTGCTCCTCGCGGCCGGTGAGTAGTGCTCCACACGCTCTCGTCCAGCCGAAGGTTGCCCTTGGTATCGGTCTTGGAGGTGAGGTCGAGAACGAGAAGTTGTCCGAACGGAGCGTTGGTGTTGCTGTAGTCGGCTGTCTGGGTGAGGTAGCGGCCTTCCAGGTATGGTCGGCTGTTGTTGGAATCGTCCTTCTTGATCTCGGTGAGGTAGCGCAGGCTGCCGAAGTGGACCATGACGTCGGCACGGCCCATGGCCAAGTCGACGGGTTCGACCATGACGGCATTATAGAGATGGCCCCTCTGCAGCCATTGATGAAAGTCGCGCTGGAGGTCGGCCTCGACCGGCTTGCGAGCGTTGCTTCCTTCGGGCTTGCGCCGGTAGTCGAAGGGCGGAGGTTCGTTCTTGTTGCTGCCGCCGACGAGGTTTGTGCGGGTGAGGTCGGAGCGGCTCTTGAGGAACAGCAGGGTCTGTTTCACGAGGGCCGAGAAGGTCCTACGTGTCTCACCGGTGAACGCAGGATGCCCTGTCAGGGACTCCATGAGTTCGTCGAGCTTGGGGACGATGAGCGGGTCAGTGGCTTCAAGATGGGCGACGTCGTTGTCATGAGCGAAACCCTCGATGGCGAGGAGCTGGGCGTCATCCAGGGAGGCGGCAATACGCAGAGCCTGATTGGCTCCAAGGGAGAGCAGCAGGGTCGGTGCCCGGCGCTGCAGTCGGGCCAAGAGGGCCCGGTCGGGATCGTCATCTTCGGATTGGTCTTGGCCCTGCGACGGGGTGACGTCTCGGGCTTCGCGCTGGGATGAGGTGGTCTCGATCGCGTTGAGCAGAGCGTTGGCGGTCTCCGCATCGAATCCGCGGTCGGCATGGCGCTCGGTCTCTTGAGCGGCTCGGCGCAGTTGCGCGAGGAAGGCTTGCTGCCGCAGAAAGCTGTCTTCGATCACTGGCTGTACGAGGAAGGCGAGCCCGTCGCCGCTGTCGCCGGTCATCGGCTGGACGGTGCGGCTAGCCTGGTAGGCGGTGAGGACGGTGGCCAAAGCCTGCCAGCCGTCCAGCCAGGCATCGTCGTTGAGGGTGTTGGCGGCGCCCCGCAGTTGCAGGATGAGCTCGTGCCAAGCGATTTCGGCCGAGCGTCTGGGCTGGAGCCAGGCGGGCTGGTGGGTGCGGTAGATCCATGCCTCGCGCTGGTCGAGGAGGTTCGCGATCCGCTCGGCGGCATCGGTGATGGCGTTCGAGTCCTGGCGGCTGAATGCCATGATCGCGTCGCAGACTGCTGCGAAGGTCTCTGCGTCGTGGCGGGCCTCCTCGGTTTGGGCGGCTCTCGTGAAGTGCCTGCGGGCTTGGACCAGGTGGTTGGTCACGTCGCCGACAGTCTTCGAGGAGAGTGCGCGGCGCAGCAGGTCACAGCCGAGTTCGAACAAGGCGTCAGCGTCGGCGGCTTCGTCTTTGGTGAGTTGCACGAGGAGGTCTCGGACGCTCTCAGCGATCGTGTCCTCATGAGCCCAGCGGTCGAGGGTGAGGCCGAGAATGCGCGGTAGCCGCTCAAGGAAGTCCTCGGGTCCGTCAACAGGCACCTCTTCGAGGGCTTGCCACACCTTGAAGGGGCTGACGGCTTCGGCGATCGCCAGGCGTACGGCTCCTTCGAGTCGGGCGGCGGCCAGCAGCGGCGTCGTTTCGATTCGGTCCAGGAGATCGTTCAGCAGGGCGGTGGTCAGCGGCTTCCCGAGGGCTTTGGCGGCCGATGCGCTGTCCAGCAGGGCGTCGAGCGATGCCGTGAGGTGGAGCACGCTGGGCTGGGTGGCGATCCCCCGTGGAAAGGTGGTTCCGATGGTCTGCCACTGCTCGTCCCCGCGGTTGTAGGCGTCGGCGACGGCCTCAGCGAGGAAGGGTGCGAGGGGGCCAGCTGCTACGTCCCCGGCTTGGCCCATCACCGTGTCGGTGGTCAGTCCAATGGCGGGAAAGGTGATGGGCTCTCTGCGCGCGGCCAGTTCAGTGAGCCGGTCGGCGAGCTGGAGCATGTCCTTCGTCCTTTCTCGTGCTGTGCCGGGGCGGGGTCACCACAGCGGATCGCCCTTGGCCGCCTGCCGGATGGTGTCCTCGGGGAGCGTGGCGTTGGCAAGCTTGAAGTCGGCCGTAGTGAGGAGGACCTGGAGCTCGCTGTCGGCTGCGACCGCGGCCAGTTCACGGAAGAGCTTATGGGCATCTGCGGACTGCATTTCCTCGGACTTCGGGCTGTCGATCAGTAGCAGGCCGGGGTGAGTCGACACGCCGTTACGTTGACCGATCCGCAGGAGGGCGATGGCAACCGCGATACGCAGCCGAAGTTTCGCCCCTGCTGTTTGGCCTTGGAACCATTCCTGTGCGCTGCCGACGGGGTAGATCTTCAGACGGGCCGCGCGGTCGATGGACACCGACTGCAGGGACGGCACCCCGAATCGGGTGGCGAGACTGGCGATCTCGTCGTTGATCTCTTCGAAGAGCTTCGCAGCCGTGGCCTTGCTGTCAGCATCAAGCAAGCTGGCAGCGGCCGCCAGAATGCGAATTGCCTTCTCTTCTGCCTCGTCTGGACGGGATTCCTGGGGGGCTTCCAGCACGCTGAGTGCGCCTTCGAGGCGCAGAACGGCTTCGTGTGCGGCGAGCCGGGCCGGCAGGTCGGCTGCCGACTGGGCGCGACGCAATTCGGCTTGGTTCTCCTCCAGCTGGCCGGTGAGCTGCCGGACGTCGGCTCGGGCTTGCTCTCGTTCGGTTTTCGTGGCTTCTTCGGCAGCGATGGCGGCTTCGAGGCGGGCCTCGGCTTCGTCGGTCACGGCCTGCGGGTCTTCGTCGTCACCCACCACTTCCCTGGCGCAGACCGCGCAAGTGTGTGCGTGGCGCTCGTCGCGGCGGCGCTCGTCGTCGATGGTCTGGTCGCATCGCGGGCAGTTGGTCGGGTTGAGCCCGTGGAACAGGAGGCGGGCGGTCGCGCTCTCGGTGACGTCGTTGAGGAGTTTGGCGGCGTGCTGCCGTTCGGTACGCGCCCGCCGGAATGCGCGGTCCGCTTCCTCCCAGACGTCCTGCGCGTCAGCCACGCCTTGGGCCAGCTTCATTGCGGTGTGCGCGAAGTCGACTAGCGAGACATCGCTTGTGCCGCTCGGACTCAAGCTGGCGAGGAGATCTTGAGCTTTGCCGAGTTCGTCCTGGAGGTGGTCCCGCTCGGTCGTGCGGGCGGCAGCCGTCGCCTCGGCGTCCTTGCGGCGTGCCTTGTTGCTGGCGACCCGAACGTCGTGGACCGTCTTGACCCGGGTGAGAGCCGCGGCGGCTGGCAGGTCGAGGAAGACCTGCAGCAGGCGTCCTGGCAGGCCGTCGGTCATGACGTCGCCCATCAGCGGCTTGTCGGCGCCGGTGGGGAGGTAGATCGCTCCGAAGTACGACGGCCATCCGTGCGTTGTGGTGCTGGTTTCCTTGCGGCTGTTGAGGAGGGGTTGCAGGTCCATCCGGCCCAGCATTAGCCCGGCGATCTGCTCCGCGTAGCTTGCCGTGCTCGCTGCCCGGAGCAGGGATGTGATCCCCCGGCCGGGGTCGGGCGCGCGTACTCCTTCGAGCGCGGTGATGTCCGGACCGGTCAAAACGACGGCGGAGACGATCTCCCCCTCTGCGAGGTCCAGACGGAACGCCATGGGCGTGCCAGCAACAGTCGCGTCCAGATCGACATGCCGGAGCCAGTGGCGAACCCGGGTCTGGAGCGCGTCACGCCAGGTTCCGCGCAGACACCACGTCACCAGCTCCAGTACCGAACTCTTACCCCGGAAGTTCGATGCCACGAAGGCGGTGAGGCCCTCCGAAAAGTCGAGCGGAGTGTCGAACGGACCCGGCTGGACGTCGCCGGTCCGCTCCCCGGCCAGTCGCAGTCGATGCACGCGGAGCGGGCGGGCGCGTGCGGGAGAGACGACGAGGGGCAGACCATAGGCTGCGAACACGTCACGGACGTCGTCGACCGGCACTCCCGCCTTCTTCGCAATCCTGGCCTCCAGGGCTACCTCAGGCTGTGGTGCGCTCACGCCAGTCCCCCTCCTTGCACGGCGAGCTGCTGGCGAAGCACCGCCAGGCGGCCTCGTGCCTTCGTGCTGATCGACTGGATTTCCTGTCCCCGCGGCGTCTGCGCGTATTCGGGGATCCTGTACTGCATGTCCTTCAGTTCACTGCCCCGCCTGTCGCCGGCAAGAGCCAGAACAAGGCTGACCCGCTCGACGTAATACGCGAAAGCGGGCGCTTCACGGATGATCTCCCGCACGACATGTCGGCCGTGCTGCAACAGGTAGTAATCGTGTTGGCGCACCCGCTCGACCGTCCCTCGCCGCTGCTGGATGATCAGTCCAGCACAACGCAGAACCGCCAAGGCGTCATCCAGCCACCCGTAGGCACCGAAATGATGGCGGAGCATCGGGTAACGGCGGACCTCGGGTTCTTCGGAATCCAGGATCGCTGCGGCGTGCTCCAGGAGCTCGAGTTCGCCGGTGGCCTCGTAGCCGTTGAGGAGTTCGTTGGCGAGGAAGTCCGGGTTCCGAAGCCAGAAGTCGAGCTTCTGCAGTTTGACCTGCGTACGCACGACCCCGACAGCTTGCTGTAAGGCGGGCTCGGCCTGCTCCGGTACGGAGAGCGGCTCACAGGCACCGTCGACCAGCAACAGAATACGGACGGCGTCCTGCTCGCGGCTGGTAGGCGGGCCATCAGCTTCCGCGCTCGCTCCGTCGTGATCCATTGCGCCAGAGTAGTGAGCCGAGCACGCTCTGCCCATGGCATATCGGATTCCCAGCGCAAATCGTGACGCCCGACGAACGAGGACGTCGGCGACTGCTCGATGCCGCCCTCTGCGGTGTCACTCGATGCAGTGGGCCTCGCCGTCGACGCAGCGGATCGTGTGGCCTCTCTGACGTGGCGTTATGGACGCCAGGGAGGCAGTTGGCGCCACGTCGGCATCGTGCCTGAGTCAGCGAGGGCGGGCGGCTCGGTGGTAGCCGCGCTGCGGCAGGAGGCGCATGCCGCAAACCTGATGACCGGAGCCGCCTACGACGGCCGGCCGACCACGTCGGGCTGAACACCCTCTTGCAGCCCACGATGCGGAACCACCTGAACACGACGATGCCGCAGCCGGGCTCCAAGACAGGCGGGTGTTCACGCAGTGGTGTGGGGACCTCTGCGGCGCCGCTGGCCTTCACGGCCTCGACGACGTGCTGGTGGAAGGCGGCCGGGCCGCCGGGCGGGAACGGGGCGGGGCTGCCGGTGAGGGTGTACCACTCCTCCGCGCCCGTGTACTGGATCCGCACCGAGGCCGTACCGTCCGGGCCGGGCTCGGTCGTCACGGTGACATCCCCGGTGATGACACCGACCTCATCAGTCATCGCGCCGCCGGGGCCTGCCTTCACATGGTCGGTCAAGGGCCCGGCCCCGTCCGGGACGGGACCGCGTTCGGGCTGCGGGGTGCCTGCGGTCGGGCGGTCGGTCATGAGCACGTCTCCAGCATCTCGGTCAGCTTCGCCTTCTCGCCCTCGGTCACCGTCAGCTGATAGGTGGCCTTCACGTTCGTCCAGGCCGTCGCGTACGTGCACCAGTAGCCCTTGGCCGGAGACTGCCACTCGTCGGGGCCCTGATCACCCTTGGACCGGTTCGTCGCCGCGGACACCGCGAGGAGCTGGGGACGCGTCAGGTCGTTCGCGACTTCCTTACGCCCGGGCTGTCTTTCATCTCCTCCCGCAGCAGGGACCGAAGCTGTAGTGACCGATCAAGCTCCCTTTGGTGGACGTGGGGGCGGAGCCGGGCCAGTTCTCGCCGGATCTTCACGACCTCGTTGATAGCAGCTAGTGCCTCCTCGTGCCGCCCCAGATTCCCCAGATCGACGGACAGGTTGTTCAGAGTCATGGCGAGGTCGGGCAGGAAGACTCCGGGCCGCTGCCCGGCCAGCACCCGATACACGTCCACCGCCTCATTGATCGCGGCCAGTGCCTCCTCC
>NZ_JBHWMB010000138.1:0-9834 GCF_042730015.1 Streptomyces sp. NPDC059957
GGCCGGGTGTGGTCACGCTGCTGGAGAAGGTCGCCGCCGCGCGTGCGGCGGCTGAGCGGGAGACCCACGCGCGCGTGGCCCACCTGCTGTACCCGGAGCGGGCCGGCGGCCTGGACGGGCTGCTGGTCTTCGATCCGAAGCTGCGGTCCTCGCGGCTCAACTGGCTGGTGACCGGGCCCGTGCAGGCGTCGCCGCCCAGCGTGAAGGGCGAGGTGGACAAGCTGGAGTTCCTTCGGGGACTTGGAGCTGACACGCTGGACCTGTCGGGCCTTCCCGCCGAACGGCGCCGCTTCCTCGCTCAGATCGGCCGCCGTCTGACCTCGCAGGCGCTGGTCCGGCGGGAGGCGAACCGGTGCCACCCGATCCTGCTGACCCTGCTGGCGCAGACCTCGGTCGACGTCCTGGATTCGGTGGTGCAAATCTTCGACCAGACCCTCTCTGGTGCGGAGTCGCGGGCCCGGATCAAGCTGCGCGACGAGCTCGCCGAGCGGGCCAAGTTGTCGGAGAACCGGCTCGCCCTGCTGGACGAGATCCTGCCCGTGCTCGCGGATATCGGAATCCCGGACGAGGATGTCGGCGTGCTGTTGCGGGGAAAGCTCGGTCTGGACCGCATTCGCACAGCGCACGCCGGGGCCACCGTGCGGCTGTCACGTGACCACGGACATCTGCGGCTGCTGGAGGGCTCCTACACCTACATCCGGCAGTTCGCGCCGAAGGTACTTCAGGCGGTGCGGTTCGCCGGCGGCACGGACGCGAAGCCGCTGGTCGAGGCACTTGGGATCCTGCGGGAGCTGAACGCCACCGGTGCCCGAAAACGTCCCCGACGGCGCCCCGACCCTGTTCGTACCGACACGCTGGCAGGGCTACCTGGATGAGGCCGCGGCGAAGGGTGACGCGAGCGCGTACCGGCACTACTGGGTGCTGTGCACACTGCTCGCGCTGCGCGACGGCCTACGCAGCGGGGACGTATACGTGCCGGGCTCGCGCCGCTACGACAATCCGGCCGCCTGCCTGTTCAAGCCCGCCCAGTGGGAGGATCACCGCTTCGAGTTCTGCCGCCTGGTCGGCAAGAGCCCCGACTTCTCCGAGACCCTGCCACAGGTGATGGACGAACTCGACGAGGCCCTCACCGATCTGGAGAAGGTCCTGGGGCGCGGTGACGGCCTGGTCCGCCTTAACGACGCCGGGGAGTTGGTGATCTCCCCGCTGACGGCAGAGGACATTCCCAGCGAGGCCGAGGAGCTCCACACCGAGCTGGAGCGGATGCTGCCGAACGTACCGATCGCCTCGCTGCTGGTGGAGATGGACCGGCACACCGGCTTCTTGGACTGCTTCACCCACGCTGGCGGCAAGCAGGCCCGTTCCCCGCAGCTCAAGAGGAACCTGATCGCCTGCCTGATCGGGCTCTCCACGAATCTGGGGCTGCACGGGATGGCCGCGTCCTGCGGCATCCCGTACGACGTGCTGGCTTGGATCGCCGAGTGGTACATCCGGGAGGAGACGCTGCGCGAGGCGAATATCGTCCTGGTCAACTACCACCACAAGCTGCCGATGACGAGCGCGTTCGGGTCGGGCACGCTGTCCTCCTCCGACGGGCAGCGGTTCCCCACCCGGGGCAAGTCGATCACCGCCCGGGACCTGAACAAGTACTTCGTCCAGGAGGGCATCTCCACCGACACGCACGGCGTCACTCTGGTCAACTTCGCCCTGTTCGACCTGGTCGGAAAGCAGCTCTCGCCCCGCATCCGCGACCTGGGCAAGATCACCCTCTACCGAATGGGCGCGAAGGCCCAGTACGAGGAGCGGTTCCCGACCGCGGGGCCTCTGCTGACGAAGAAGGCCAACCCCGACCTGGTCGCGGACCACTGGGACGACCTGCTGCGCCTCGCGGGGGCGCTGAAGTACGGGCACGCCACCGCCTCGCTGATCGTGGGCAAACTCTCGGCGTCCTCCCGGCAGAACGCCCTCGCGGCGGCACTGAAGGAATACGGGGCGATCCGAAGGACGATCTACGCCGCGAAGTACCTGTCCGATTCCACCTACCGAAGGAAGATCGCCCGTCAGCTGAACAAGGGTGAATCCCTCCACGCTCTGCGTCGCCAGCTCCATTACGCCCGCGAAGGCAAGGTCACCCGGCGCCAGCCCGAGCAGCAGAATGAGCAGGCGTGGTGCCTGACCGTCGTGACGAACGCGGTGGTCTGCTGGCACACGGAGTATTTCGCCCTGTCCGTGGACGAAATGCGCGGCGCCGGCCGCGAGGTGGACGCCAAGGTGCTGGCGCACATCTCCCCGGCCCGCAGCCAGGTGGTCAACTACTACGGCTCCATCACCGTCGACTACGAACGTGAACTCGCCCAGCTCGACGAGCGGGGACACCGGCCGCTGCGGACCTTGACCGTGGACGAGGCCGGGCTGTAGCAGCGGTCGGGCAACGCGACCATTCGGCGGACAGGCACGCGAAGCATGGCGATCTCGCGAGCGAAGTGGGGAATGGAGGTTTTCGTCGGAATGGGACCTTCTGCCGTCATTCGGGGCGGCGGTGGCTCGTATCAGGAGGTCAAAATGGCCCGTAGAACCACCCTCGCTCTCAGTGTCCTCGCCGCTGTCGGGCTTCTTTGGCAGCCCTGCGATGGCTTTCGCGGATGGGGGCGACGGCGACAAGCTGGGCGTCGTCGCACCGAAGAACTCGGCGGCGGCCGACATTGCGCCGCGGGCCGCGCGCAACCAGTTTTTTGGCTCGTTCGTCTCCGTGCAGCCGGGGCAGAACAAGTTGGCTACCCTGGCCTGCCCGTCCGGTCAGGCCAGGCCAGGGTAGCCAATCGGCGGCGGTGGCGCGAGCAGCGCGGCCTGCTCTGCTGCCCCGGCCCCCCCGTCCCACAACGGACATGACACCACGTCACTCACGAGACCGGCGAACCAGACGAGTTCCGTTCACGCAATGCCCCTTGGAGGGGAGCCACTTCAGAATCCGTTGAAGTAGAAGACGGAGGCCAATAGAGGCAGCTCCTCAGGATACTCCACTTCCACGCGGATCTCGACTTCGCCGCCATCCTTGGGTACTACGTTGAGAACCCTGATGTTTGCTCCTCCCATAAATGGCGTTCGGTCCACCGAGTAAAGTTCTGCCAGGGAGACGAATACTCGGGATGTGTGGTTGACGAATCGCATGGGTACCGTCGAGTCGAAAATTCCTTTGCCGCTGAGAGCGAAGCTGTCGGCTCCTTGGCTAGGACCTGAGGCCGCATGCTTCACAGGTTCGCTCGCGTTGGGCTGGTTTTCCTGGCGAGGCGCACTGTTCTGACCGTTGCTTCCACTCATGAGTTCAACCCCTCGATTCGATGGTGCCGTTCTCCTCTGCCACCTTCTGCCGGGTGGCGACCCTCGTGCCGTTCATCAGCCAGACTTGACTCTGACCGTAGTCGGCGTTGGGATATTCGCGGTCATGCCATTTCTCCCTCACGCGAGAAGTTGAAGATATGTAATGGCTATTGATTAGGGAAGGCATCCCGTGTCAGGTAGCGCATTCCGGGTGGCGGGGCCTCGTGTAGGCCCCTGGGCCTTCCCGACTCGTTCAGGTTTCTCCACCATGGTCGGTCGGACCGAGGCTGCTTGGACCCCCCTGATGTTGGGGATGTGCGTCCGGGTGCTCAGCGTGTTATCGCGGCGACGAGTTCATCGCGCCCGTCTGCGCCGGTCTTGCGGAAGACCGCCTTGAGGTGGTCGTTGACCGTGTACGCGGACAGGTCGAGGCGGCGGGCGATCTGCTTGACGGACGCCCCGGTACGCAGCTGGGTGACGACGTCGCGTTCGCGGGGAGTGATGCAATACCACTCGCACAATGACGGCAGGACCAGGTCCCACGTGGCCCCCTGGATGACGAGGGCGACATCGCCGGCGGCGTCCGCGTCGAGCACCTGGCCCTGACAGGTGGTCCAGCGGCCGCAGGCGGCCGGGGGCGCACACACCAAGGGAATCGACGCGTCCTGACGACGGGCTGCTGCCCGGGCGGCGAGGGAGAGTGAGACGAAGAAGGCAGCCGGGACCCAGGAGGGAATGGTGTGCGCCGACCACTGGTCCAGCCACAGCTGCGCCTGAGGACTGACAGCCTTGATCCGGTGGTCGGAACCGACGGTGATCACTCCCGCCGCGAGAGGGGGAACCTCGGGGCAGAGAGGGCCGGCCGTCGCGTACCGGCGCAGGGCGGCCAGCAGCGCCGGTACCAGCCGGGCCGCCCGCTGGGCATCGTCCTGGTTGAACGGCGCGGCACCTTCGCAGCGGAGCAGCCCGAGAGCCCCCCACACGCCGCGCCTATCCTGGAGCAGCAGACGCAGCTCGGAACTCGCCCCGTGCGCGGTGAGGATGTCCCGCACACGCGGGTCAGGCACGGGAGACCTGTCGGTGCCCGCGCCCACGACGACAGCCGGGGTCCGCAGGAGAGTCGGAGTTGCCGGCCGCTGCGGGTCGCCCCCCAGATACCGGTGCATGACGAGCTCCCTGACCAGTGCGGGATCGTACTGGTGCCAGAAACTGAAACTGCCCAGCCCAGGACCGGTTGCCGGGTCGGTTCCCACCAGGCTCAGCGCGTCGTGAGCAACGATGGGGGCGAGCACGCGGGAGATCCCTGCTCCGACCTGATCGGGGCCGGTGCTCTGGCTCGCCGCGGCATAGACATCACACGCCAGACGCCTGTCGTCGAAGAACGTAAGGCCCATAACGCCCGATTATCCCTGCGCGTGCGGGGTGGGTCCAGGCTGCGAATGACTGCCCGAACGGCTTCCGCCCCATCGCGGTGATGACGGACGAGGTCGGTAGGTCACTCACCTTCAGGTTGACGCGCTTGCCGATCACTCAGATCCGGCCCAGCGAGCCTGCGCCGTTTCCAGGGGTCGCCCTGAACGTCACGCCCTCGGCGCAACCGCCTGCTGCACGGTGCACGGTGCACGGTGCACGGAGACGATCGTTCGCGATACGCGAAGATCAACATGACGTTCCCGCAGGTCACGGATGTAACGCCCTCATCGAGCTCTCCCGCGAACTGCAGGAGCGCGGGGTCAGCCTGGTCGTCCTGGACCAGGGCATCGACACCACCACCGCCCGTCGGCAGGATGTTCTTCCAGATCCTCGGCGCCATCGCCGAGTTCGAGCACGCCCTCATGTCCGAGCGCACCATGGACGGCCTGGAGGCCGCCCGAGCCCGAGGCCGCACCGGCGGCCAGAAGCCCAAACTCGGCACCCGCCAGATCAAGCTCGCGCGGGAGATGTACGACTCCGGCGACTACACCGTCCAACAGATCGCCGACGAATTCGGCGTCACCCGCCCCACCATCTACCGCCACCTCGGCAAAGCCCTGCCCCAGCAGGCCGCAAACACACCGTAACCTCAGCATCACCGCAGCTCAGGGGCTACTCCGTTGTTTTTTCGGCGGGTACTACTGGGACCCCGGGTGGCCCGGGTCCTCGTCATCTACGACAACGTCGACGGCTCGGCGAAACTGCGCTTGCGCCTGCGCGGGAAGCGGCTCTTCTTCGGGCGTCCGGGGCTTCCCCCGGCACTCGCGGCATGGCGCGATGCATGTCCCAGAGCCGCTGTCGATGACAGAAGCGCCCGATGGGGCATGCCCGGTATCCCTGACTAGGAAGGGCCTTACCGGATCCGGATCCGGGCCGCGGTCCGGGTGTGGGGGTGGGGTGGGTGTGGGGGGTGGCTTCAGGGAAGCAGGCCGGAGGCGAGGTCGCGTACGGTCGCCATATCGCTGAACGGGAGCAGCTCCTCGCCCACGATCTGGTGCGGTTCGCTGCCCTTTCCTGCGATCAGGACGATGTCTTCGGGCTTGGCCTCAGACAGCGCGAAGGCGATGGCTCGGCGCCGGTCGGCGGAGCGCTCGTACGGTGTGCCGGTGCTCTCGATGCCGACCGCGATCTGGTCCAGGATCGCCTCGGGGCTCTCGGTGCGCGGGTTGTCCGAGGTCAGGACGCACAGGTCGGAGTGGGTGGCGGCGATGCGGCCCATCTCGGCGCGCTTGGTGGTGTCGCGGTCACCGCCGCAGCCGAAGACCGTGATGACGCGGCCGCGGGCGAAGCCCCGGATGGCGGTGAGCACCTTGTCGAGGGAGTCGGGCGAGTGCGCGTAGTCCACGATCACCGAGGTGCCCGCGGGGGTGACGAAGCGCTCGAACCGGCCCGGTACCGGCGGCATCTTGGCGAGCGCGGCGACCAGTCCGTCCAGGTCGTGCCCCAGTACCCGGCAGGCCGCCAGGGCAGCCAGCGCGTTGGACACGGAGAACCGGCCCGGGACCGGGATCGCGGCCTGGTACTCGCGACCGGCGTGGTGCAGCGTGAACCGCGTGCCCGAGGCGTCCGCGATCAGGTCCGTGGCCCGGAAGTCGGCCTCCTCGTCGAGGCCGTACGTCGTCACCGCGCCCGGCATCATCGCGCGGATCCCGGCTCCCACGGCATCGTCCACGTTGACCACCGCGTGCCGGCACAGGCCCTGGAACAGCCGCATCTTGGCGTCCGTGTAGTGGGCCATCGTGCCGTGGTCGTCCAGGTGGTCCTGGGTCAGGTTGGTGAAGACGCCGACGTCGACGAACGTCCGGTCCATCCGGTACGTCTGCAGGGCCATCGAGGTGGCCTCCAGCACCACGCTGCCGGTGCCCCGGTCCCGCATGTGGCCCAGGAGGTACTGCAGTTCGGGCGATTCCGGTGTGGTCAGCACCGAGGGCGGCATCGGGATCACCTCGTCGCCGATCCGGCTGCCCGCCGTCCCGATCACGCCCACCGAGGCGCCCTCGGAGATCTTGAGGAGCGACTCGACCATGTAGGAGATGGAGGTCTTTCCGTTGGTACCGGTGACCGCGACCATGTCCATGTGCCGGCCCGGCTCGCCGAAGTACCGGGAGGAGACCACGGCGGCCGCCTTGCGGGTGTCGGAGACCCGTACGAGGCACACGGCCGGCAACAGCTCCCGCCCGGGGGGCGCGGCGGCGGCTCCCGCCTCGTCGACGAGCACCCCCACCGCACCGCGCGCGAGCGCCGCACCGATGGCGGCGGGGCCGCCGCCGCGGTGGCCCGGTACCGCGATGAAGAGCGAGCCCGGCACCACCCGGTCGACGTCGAAGGTGGTGCCCGCTGTGATCCCCGTCGACTCGGTGTCGCCCTGGATGACGTGGTGTTCATGGCCGGTCAGCAACCCGCTCAACTTCACGGTGGTCCCTTCGGAGGCGACTACGGCCCGGCGCACGGCCCTAGCCTGGCGGCAGCGCCGACGGAGCGTCGGTGCTGCGGTGGTGGGACGGGGAGGGCGATGCGTCGCCCTCGGTGCGACGGGTCGGGCCCGACGCGATGGTCGGGCCGGGCTGCCGGGGCAGGGCCCGTCGCTGGGGATGGTCCGGCGGGAGGGGCTGGGCCCCGGGCGCGGTGGGAAAGCGCTAGCCGTGGCCGTGCAGGACGCCGCGGCCGACCGTGGGGGCCTTGCCGTCGGCAGCGGTCCGGGGGTCCACGCCCGTCCGGCCCGCGGAGGCCGCACGCGCGCCGGAGGCGGCCTGCGGCAGGCTCTCCCCCGTGACACTTCGCGTGCGGCTCATGGGCCGAGTGTACGTCCGCCCACCCGGTCCGTACGCCGCGTCCGCTCGCCGGCCGGGGGCATTCGCCCCGGTCGGGGCTCCGCCGCCCTGCAACCGCACGAGGACGACACACATCGGATCATCGGAGACGAACTCCGGGAGGACTTGGATGCACAGCCTGCCCTTCGATCGACCCGGCCGCTTCTGGCGGGGGAACCTGCACACCCACTCCGACCGGTCCGACGGCGCCCTGACCCCGGCGGCGACGGCTCAGTACTACCGGGACGCCGGATACGACTTCTTGGCCGTCACCGACCACTTCCGCTCCGAGTACGGCTTCCCGCTGACGGACACCACACCGCTGCGCAGGGAGGGATTCACCACCCTGCTCGGAGCCGAGCTGCACGCTCCGCGCACCGAACTCGGTTCGTCCTGGCACATCGTCGCCGTCGGGCTCCCGCTGGGATCCGCGCCGCCCGGGCCGGAGGAGACCGGGCCCCGGCTGGCCCGCAGGGCACGCGCCGCCGGCGCGTTCGTGGGCATGGCCCACCCGGCCGCCTCCCTGCTGAGCATCGCGGACGCCGAGAGCCTGGACGCGGCGCACGCGGTCGAGGTGTACAACGCGCTCGCCGCGCGGGAGGACCGGGGAGACAGCTGGCACCTGACCGACGTCCTCCTCAACCGCGGCCACCGGCCGCACGCCTACGCGGCCGACGACGCGCACCTCCAGCCGCAGGACCCTCCGGGCTGCGCCGCCTGGGTCCAGGTCCGCGCCGAGTCCCTCGACCCGGAGCAGCTCCTCGCCGCGCTCAAGGCGGGGCACTACTACTCCTCCACCGGCCCCGAACTGGTCGGTGTCGGCCTGACCGGCGAACACGTCACCGTCCGCTGCTCTCCTGTCCGCAAGATCCTGATCACTGGTGGCGCACCCGGCGCGCAGGTCGTCCAGGGCGAGGCCCTGACCGAGTACACCCTGCCGCTGGCGATGTTCCGGGGCGGCTTCTTCCGGGTCACCGTCGAGGATGCGGCCGGTGGCCGGGCCTGGAGCAACCCGATCCGCCTGGAGCCGGCAGCGGGCTCCAGGCGGCGGCGGGCTAACGCAGCGGTTCGTTCAGTTCCATGCAGCGCAGGGCCGCCGCGAGGGCCTGTTCGTCGCCGACGTCGAGTGCCGTGTCGGTCAGTTTGATGACGTGCTCGTCTCCGTGTGCCCGGGCCCGTTCGAAGACCTCCTCGGGGGTGAAGGTGCCCGGCGGGGTGAAGGCGACCGGGGTGTCGGGGGCGTACATCGCTGTGACGGCCGCGGAGGCCGTCCAGGCGGCTCGCACGCTGGGTGCCCATTGGGCGGGCGGGAGGGCGGGCAGGGTCCGCAGCACCGCGTTGGGGGCCGTGGCGGCGTGGACCAGCATGATTTCGTCGCCGTGGCCGTGGGTGGCGTAGCGATGGGTCGCCGCCCGCACCAGATCGAGGAGGTGCAGGCGTGCCCGGTCGGGGTCGGGGTCGGGGTCGGGGTCCGTGATCGTGGCCGCCCACATCGGAAGGTCCGTGACGCGAGCAAGGCGGTCGGGAAAGGTGCCGTGCCGTTCGGTGAGGGGTGGTACCGCGTCGAGCGCGGCGGCCGCGCCGTCGGCACCGGCACCAGGTAGGTGGGCGAGGTCCGCGACGGGCTGATGGCGGGCGGCCCAGTAGCCGAGACCGTGCGCGAGTTCGGCCAGGCGCGGTGCGGTGTGTTCGCCGGCCAGGAGAGTGCGCACTGCGTGGCCCACCCGGATCAGCGGATGCGTCGAGCCGCCGCACAGGCCGGGGAGGAGACGCGGCCACCACTGCGCCAGCACATCGCGCCAGGGGCGGTCGGCGATCTCCCGCTCGAAGTGGTCGATCCAGTCGGCGGCACGGCGCGGGTCGCCCAGCGCAGCACGCCAGTTGGCGGGCGTGACCGGCTCGACGCGCGACGGGAACTCTTCCAGTTTGTGCGCGTACAGATCGAGCCAGCGGTGCACCGTGCCGGCCTGCCCGCGCACGGAAAGGGCCTCTACGGCCATCGGCGCGTGATTGGTCAGCCGCCCGAGCCGCTCGGGCCCCGACCCGTGCAATCGCTGAAGCGCCTCGTCGAGAATGCCCGTCGTATCCATGACGACGACCGTAGGTCCACGGCTACGCGCGCGTAACGGGCCGAAGGCCTAGGTGTATTGCCCGGTGAGGTTGGGGACGCGGCTGGCGGGTGGTTTGCCTGCGAGTGCGGTGTGTCCGCGGTGGTGATTGTAGGTGTGCAGCC
>NZ_JBHWMB010000139.1:0-8845 GCF_042730015.1 Streptomyces sp. NPDC059957
CCCCCCCCGGATCGACCTCACCCACTTGTCCGCTCGCCCAAGGAGCACCGGTATGACCACCACCGCGGTACTGCAGTCCACCATTCGCCCCGACGACCCCGTGCCGAACACCTTCGAGGGCATCCTCGCGCGCGCCGAAGAGGCGGCGCCCGTGCTGCTCGCGCGCGGCGAAGAGATCGAACGGGCCCGCCGGCTTCCCGCGGACGTCGTGGAACTGATGCGCAGCACCGGAGTGTTCCGGATGGCAATGCCCAAGTCCTGGGGCGGGCCGCAGCTGACCTCCCTGGAGCAGAATCGGGTCATCGAGGCCCTGGCCACCGGTGACTCGGCTGCCGCATGGTGCGCGATGATCGGTATGGACACCTGGATCTACGCCGGCTACCTGGACGAGGACGTGGCACGTCGCCTGCTGCCGCGCCCCGACATGATCACAGCCGGTTCGATCCTGCCGAACCCGCGCAGCCGGGCGGAGCGGGTGCCGGGAGGCTACCGGGTGACCGGGCACTGGCAGTTCGGCAGCGGGGTGACCCACTGCGACGTGCTGGCGGCGGGTGTACTGGTACACGACGGGGGTGAGCTGGAACTCCACGCGGACGGCAGCCCGAACTGGCGGGTGATAGTGGGCCGCCCCGAGCAGTTCGAGATCATCGACACCTGGTTCACCACGGGCCTCGCGGGCAGCGGCAGCCAGGACTACAAGGTCACGGACCTGTTCGTGCCCGAGGAGCACACGTTCAGCTTCGGACAGCCGCTCGGATACGCGCGGCCCGGCGCGGGCGCCATCTCCGCGCCGGACGCCATCCTCCGGAACATGCCCGGTGTGCCGCTCGGTGTCGCGCGCGCCGCCATCGATCACGTACGGGGCATGGCGGCCACCCGGGTCAACGGGGTGACCGGGCAGCCGTGGTCGGACAACTACCGGATCCAACTCGGCATCGCCGAAGCCGAGATGGAACTCGCGGGGGCACGGGCCGCGGTATTCGACAGCCTGCGCAGTCAGTGGGACACGCTGGAGTCGGCCAGGCCGCTGACCATCGACCAGCGGGCGCTGACGGCGCTGGCCCGGGTCAACTCGTTCCGGGTGGCCCGGTCTGTCGTCGCCGGGCTCTACGACCTCGTCGCGACGAGCGCGATCTACCGGCCGTCGCCGCTGGACCGCTGGCTGAGGGACCTCACCACGATGAACCAGCACATCGTGGCGCAGGACCAGATCATGCAGTCGGCCGGCGCGGCACTCGTGGGCGGCACGCCTCAGGTGCCGTTCAGCCTCGGAATAGCGAACTAGGGGGCCCGGAGCATGACGACTTCACCTTCCCGTACCGATCTCGACACGGGTGCCACTGAGGTGGCGTCCGTGCCGGAGGCCACGTCGGCCTGGGGCGGCCGGCAGTGGGCCATGCTGGTCGTCCTGTGCGGCGCGATGTTCCTGGACGCCCTCGACAACGTCATGATCGGCATCGCGGTCCCCCCGATCCAGGCGGATCTGGGCATGTCCACCTCTTCCGTGCAATGGGTGGTGAGTTCATACGTCCTCGGATTCGGAGGCTTCCTGCTGCTGGGAGGCCGGGCCGCGGACCTCCTCGGCAGGCGCCGGGTGTTCCTGGCGGGCGTCGCCGTCTTCGCCGCGGGGTCGCTGGTGGGCGGGGTGACGGACACCAGCGCGCTGTTGATCGCCGGCCGGTTCGTCATGGGCGTCGGCGCGGCGTTCACCGCCCCCGCCGCCCTGTCGATCATCGTGACGAGCTTCCCCGAAGGCGCGCAGCGCAACCGGGCACTGGGTATCTACACGGCCTGCGGCGCCGTCGGCTACTCGACCGGGGTCATCGTCGGCGGGCTGCTCACCGAACTGGGCTGGCGGTGGACGTTCCTGCTGCCGGTGCCGGTCGCGCTGGCCCTCCTGGCCGGCGGGTGGCGGCTGGTACCTCGCGATGTCAAGGGGTCCCGCCCGAGCGGCGGGTACGACGCGGCCGGCGCGGTCACCATCACATCGGCGATGCTCCTGCTCGTCTACACGATCGTCGAGGCGCCACAGACGGGCTGGTTCGCTCCACGCACGCTGTCCCAGGCCGCCGCGACCGCAGTGCTGCTGGCACTGTTCGTGACGATCGAGCGGCGGGCCGCCACACCGCTCATCCGGCTGGGGCTGCTGCGCAACCGCGCGCTGGTCGGGGCGAGCCTGGTGGCCGCCGCCATCCTCGGTACGTACATGAGCTTCCAGTTCATCGGAGGCCTGTACCTCCAGAACCTGCGGCACTGGTCACCGCTGCACATGGCGCTGGCGTTCCTTCCGATCGGTGTGCTGATCGCGCTGATCGCCCCGCGGGCCGGAACACTGATCGCCCGGTTCGGGACCAAGTGGATGATCTTCGCCGGCTTCGCCGCGTACACCGCGTCCTACCTGCTGTTCCTGCGCATCGACGAGAACTCCTCGTACCTGTGGGTGATTCTGCCGTCGATCCTGCTGATCGGAATCGCCTTCCCGTTCTCCTTCCCCGCGGCGAACGTGCTGGCGACCACCGGAGTGGACGACGAGGAACAGGGACTGGCGGCAGGAGTGCTTCAGACCGGGTACCAGGTAGGAGCCGCCATCGTCCTCGCGGTCGTGGCGGCGACGATGTCGGCGGGCGACGGGGCCGGTGCCTCCGTACCGCAGGCCCTGGCCGACTACCGCAGCGGGCTGTACGTCGTGACGGGCATCTCCGTCGTCACGATGCTCGCGGCCCTCTTCGCCGCCTGGCGGGCGACCACGCGGAAGGCGCCGGTCGCCGGCTGAACATCACCACGTGCCCGGGTACCGGCGGATCGCCGGTACCCGGGCACTTCGCTGTCCCGCGGACCTGCTCGAAGGGGCACCGGCCGATGGGTGCCATCGGGAGATCCGATTTCTGGCGCGTGCGCTGGTGCATACCGTGGTGGCGGGGCGAATTGCACACCCCTCTGGAGTCGGCCGGCCTCCTGATCCACACGGACGGGGTCGCGCGAAATCACATCCACGTCACGCATGACGGTGTTGATGGCGCCCTCGATCGAGGACCGGGCCGACCACACGCACGCATCAGCAAGACAGCCACCTTCAGCACCCAGGAGGGAAGCAGACCATGGCTACACGCAGGGGATTCATCGGTGGTGCTTCCGCTATCAGCGCCATAACCCTTCTGGGTACGACGGAGTCGGCCTCTGCCGCCACCGCTGAGACCGCGCTGACCGCCGAGGCGGAATCCGCGGCGCGGAACGCCATCCGTGCGGTCAATGCGGGAATGCGGTCGAACTACGCGGCACTCAAGTCCGAGCTGATCAAGCGTCTGGGCCCGGTCGTCGTGGTCCAGAACAACGCCGTGGGGGGTAAGTTCACCCTCATCTACGACGGAAAAGAACAAGAGTCGGTCAACCCTGTCGCCGAGATATTCGAGCTGGCCAAATCGATCAGCCACATCCCCCTGGGAATCTTCTCGGTCCTCGCTCCTTACCTGTCCGACCAGGTGCCCGGCGTTCCGAACTCCAGCCGTATCGACCCGCACGATCTGGACATGGTCGCCTTCGCGGGGCCCCAGAGCACCGGCTGGATCAGCCCCCTCGAGGGCTACGCCGCGACGCTCACCACCGCCCGCGACCAGCTCGACAGCGCCAACCTGCCGCAGGACCTGCGGATTTCCTGCCGCAAGATCCTCGACGAGGCGCTCACCTTCATCGGGGACTCCGTGCGTCGCCGCTCCTTCGACATGGCGGACTTCCAGACCTTCGCGGGCAGGGTGTACCCCTCGATCCGCGTCAACATGACGTACTCGGCTTCTGCCCAGATCACCGCGATCGAGGGACTGATGAAGCGGTGGCGGGAGAAGATCGGCGAAGCGGCCTGGGCGGACCTGTACACGGTCGTGCTCTCGATCTGGATGACGTCCGCGCTGAACCAGGCCTCGATCATCATCCAGCGCTGCATGAACCCGGCCAAGGTCGCCACCCACCTGATCGACCTGCCGACCGTCCAGCTCCCGACCGACCCGATCTTCGTGGCCCTGGACAACCTGGCCCGGATCGTCCAGGACAACATCGCGGCCGAGATGGTCTTCCCCACCGACCAGAAGGTCGCCGACGCCCTCAAGGGCAAGGAAGACCTGCTCTCCGACGAGATCCTCAACCAGCTCGGAGTGACCACCGGGGTGCGAACCGCCGCCGACATCACCGGGGTCGCGACCTGCCCCGTCCAGAAAACGACGGCGTCGGTCTAGGGTCTGGGGGAAACGTGGGTGGCCGTGGCTGCCCTGGCTGGTGCTGGGGCGGCCGCACAGGCGAATCCAGGATTGGCTGGGAACGCCGACGACGCCTCTCCCTTTCAAGCGGAAATGCAATACGCATTCCTCTCGACGGGAATTCACATTACGCTTGAGCCTTATGGATGACCCCGAAGAGAACGATAGAGACCGGACCCGGTTGCTGGATGCGGCGGAAGAATTGTTTTATGCCCATGGCATCCGAGCCGTCGGAATGGACCGGATCCGTACGGCCTCGGGGATATCTCTCAAGCACATCTACCGGCTCTTTCCGGCGAAGGACTCACTGGTCGCGGCCTACTTGGAGCGCCGCGCGGCCCGCTGGACGACCATTCTTCGGGAGGCAGTGGCGGCCCGGCCCTCGGATCCCCTGCCGGCTGTCTTCGAATGGCTGGCCGAGAAGTGCTCGGAACCCGGCTTCCGGGGATGCGGGGTCCTCAACGCGTGGGGCGAACTCGGTTCCGGCCCGGCCGGCGTGGTGGACGTCGTACGCCGCCACAGGGACGAGTTGCGCTCCGTCCTGGCCGAGGCCGCGGAGCCGGGCCGCTGCTCCGCGGAGCAGCTGCTGATCCTGTTCGAGGGTGCGACGTCGGTGGCCGCCCTCGCACCCGGCCCCCAGACGGCCCGACGGGCGTACGAGGTGGCGCAGCTGCTGTGCGAGCACTGAGAGGTCGCGTTCTCCCGGCGTTGCCTCCCGGAGACTTCAGGCGGCAGGCCCACTGTCCCGGCGCCAGGGCCACCGACCCGCCAAGGGGCGGGACGGTCGAAGCAGATCTTCCGCTTCGACCCTCCCGCCCCTGCCGGGTGCCGCCCCGTCAGCACGCGCGTCCTGACGCGTCATGCCATCTGGACCGCCTGCTCCCGCCCGATGCGCGCCGCCACGTCGCACACCACCGCGACCGCCGACATCGCCGAATCCCGGCCGGCCCACAGTGCGTGCACGGCCAGCAGCGCCCGGGGAAGACCCGCGATCACCTCAAGGCCACTGCCTTCCTCCGGCGATCGGAGCGTCTCCACCGGGAGCATCGCGATCCCATAGCCGTTGAGGGCGAGTTCCCGTGCGCCGCCCAGCGATCCGACCTCGATGACGGGCGGGTCGATCCCGTAGAGCTCGCGCAGTGCGGTGACCAGGACCTGGTGGGAGTCACAGTCAGGATCTACCGCGAGCACCCGGACGCCCGCGAGTGCGGACGCCACGTTGTCCGCGCGGGTGATGGCCACCGAGCCGACGGGAGCCACTTCGAGCGGCGGCAGCTGCTCCAGCGTCAGCCCACCCGTCAGCACCTCGGGAGGCCAGAAGTCCCCGTGGACCAGGGCCAGGTCCACCTCACCTTCTCGGACCGCCTCCCACACCTTGCTGATCGCCAGCTGCCGCGGAGAGACCCGCACTCGGGGATAGCGATACCGGCAGTCCCGGATCAGGGAGCCGACACGGGACTCCAGGAGCAGGGCCGAGGCACCGATCGAGGCACGCCCCTCCGTTTCCCCCACGGGATTGAGGGCACTGGTCATCTCGTCCACGACATGGAAGATTTTTGCGGAATAATCGTGAAAGATCTCCCCAGCCGACGTGAGCCGCACTCCCCGAGGAAGCCGGTGAACCAGCTGGATTCCGACACGCGCTTCCAGAGCACGGATGTGGGAGGTGACGCTGGACTGCGCGTATCCAAGACTGCGTGCCGCTTTGGTGAAACTGCCGAGCCGGGCCACTGCCCGGAATGTTCGGAGTTGATAAAGAGAAAGATCGAAGGTCATGTTTCCCCCCGCGGAAAGTTAAAATCCCCCGCACCTGGGTAAATCCGACCAAGCCTGTACGAGCCGTACGGTCGGCGCCCTGGGATTGGCTACCCTCCCCGGGGCCATGTGGCGTCGACGCCACCTCCCCCGGAGCACTTACTATCCTAACGGGTTATTTTCAGTCACCCGTTAGGTTTAAGATCTTGCCATGCAGTAGACACGTACGACAACCCGCATCCCCGTCGCTCCAGTTGAGGCCTGACTTTGCTCTCACACATCCAGACTCAGCCCCCCGTCGGCATCGCGCCCCTGAACGGGGCGCCACTGCCGCTGGAGTTCGCCAACACCGTCTTCCCACTCCGGGGAACGATGTGTGACAGCTTCGACACCCCGGCAAAACTCGCCTGGTGGCTACGGTCTTGCCGCGGCCAGCTGACGACCCATCTGCCCGACGGGGTCCTGGAGCAGGTCGATGCCGCTGACGTCCACCTCTTCACCCTGCTCAGGGACGCCACTCGCCGGCTGGTCGGCGCCTTCGTCGACCATCACGAACCCGACCCGCTCGACGTCGCCCACATCAACCGCGCCGCCGGCCTGGGCAGGCCCTGGCCGCTGCTGCAGTGGAACACCGGGGAGCGCCCCGTCGCCCTGAGCATCTGCCCGGCCACGCCCGTCCTCGCGGTCCAGGCCGAGATCGCGCACGCGGTCGTCGACCTCCTGACCGGGGCCTGCGGCGCGGAGCCGAAGGCCTGTCAGGCACCGGGCTGCGTCTTCTTCTTCGACCACATGCGCTCTCGCCAGCAGTGGTGTTCCACAGGGTGCGGGAACCGGGCCAGGGCTGCCCGGCACTACGCACGCCACCGCCGCCCCGTGGACTGATGGGATGTCGGTCGACGGGGCGTGAGAAATGAGCCGGCAAAGCCGTGCTGGCGCAACCGGCACCATCGGTGTGTCCGCAGGGCCTCGACGGCCGGGGAACGCGGCCCGCGCTCCGCTCCGGACGTCCGCTCCTGACCGCACTGAAGGGCGCCAGCGCCGGTAGGGGCCGTGCAGGCCTCACGGCCATGGCCCCTACCAGTGCGGAGCCAGTCGCCCCCGGAAACCGCGGTGGATCGCACCGGCCACGTCGTGCACCGCTGCTCACGGCGGACGGCGCCCTCGGACGGAGCGAGGCAGCTCCTGACGGCCACGGGGCATCTTGCTCGGCAACCGCCCACCGGGACCGGACCGTGGCCGCTGCTCGGGAGGTCCGGTGCGTGGTGGACATAATGCGGTGGGAAGCGTTCCCGCACCGCTACTTCAGGTCAGCCACCGTGTTCACGACGACACCGTACCGGTCGGAGATGGTCGCCAGCGCGCCGTCGTGCACGTCCTCCACGAAACGCACCCCGAAAAGCACCCCGCGAAGGTGTGGACGGGATGGCTGCGCGGAGACCACGAACCCGAGTACCGGGCCGACGTCCTCGCCGACTTCGGACGCCGCGCCGGGCGCGCGGTCCTCGCTAACTGCCGCGTTCTCGGGGAAGGCGTCGACATCCGAGCGGTGGACTCAGTAGCCCTGATCGACCCCAAGGGCTCCGCCGTCGACATCGTCCAGGCCATCGGCCGGGCCCTCCGGCAAAAGCCCGGGGAGGGGAAGATGGCCACGCTCATCGTGCCTGTCTTCCTGGCCGAGAATGAGAACCCAGACGACATTCTCTCGTCGAAATCGTACGGCCCTCTCATTCGGGTATTGAACGGGCTCCGTGCGCACGATGAACGTGCTGTGGAGATGCTCGCAATTCCCCAAGAAGAGCAGAAGCGCAGTGTAGCGCCGTCGCCGATGATCGGTGAAGCACCCCCCGACGGCCAGGAGGAAGCGCGGCTGCTGCTGCGGTTCGCGGCCCCGCGCGACCCTGTCCTTATCGCGAAGTGGATCAGCTACCAGGTCTTCAACACCGAGCGCGCCGACTGGCGCCGGGGCGTCGAGGCCGCCTTCCGCTACCGGGAGCGCGAGGGGCACCTGGAGGTCCCCTACGGCCACGCCGAGGGCCCGTACCCACTCGGGCGGTGGCTCTCCGACCAGCGCCGCACGTTCCGGGCCGGGGCCATGAGCGGGGAGCACGCCGCCGAGCTGGAGGAGCTGGGGATCGTCTGGGACACCGCCGACGCCGCCTTCAACGAGAACCTCGCCGCCGCGCGCGCCTACTTCGAGCAGCACGGGACGCTGGCCTCGCCGCGGCACGGCATCGCCCTCGGAAAGCCCGTCGGGCAGTGGCTCACCAACGTGCGCCGCCCCGGCGGACTGGGCAAGGACCCCGTACGCGCCCGCCGGCGGGCCGAAGTGCTCGCCGCGATCGACGAGGACTGGAACCCGGGTGAGAGCGGGTGGACGGTGGACTGGCAGCGGCACTCCGCCTACCTCGCCCAACTCCTGGCCGAGGGCGCGCGCCTGAGCGCGGTCGTCCCCGGGGTGACCCGACACGGCGAGGACATCGGACGCTGGCTCGCCACCCAGCGCCGGGAGTTCGACCAGCTCAGCGACGAACAGCGACGCCGCCTCGGGGCGCTCGGCGTCAAGGCCGTACGGGCCCGCAAGACCACCGCGAAGACGCCCGCGACCACCACGTCCGGACGGTGCGCAGCAGCCTTCCAGACGGGCATCCAGGCCCTCGCGCAGTACCGGGAGCGGGAGGGCGGCGGGATGCCGAGGCGCGGGCACGTCGAGCTGCTCCCCGACGGCACGGAGCACCGGACGGGGGTGTGGATCGTCAACCAGAAGCAGCGCCGCGACCGGCTCGACGACGGGCAGCTCGCCGAGCTCGCCGAGCTCGGAGTCGACTGGGCCCGGTAACCGGGTC
>NZ_JBHWMB010000139.1:8855-9776 GCF_042730015.1 Streptomyces sp. NPDC059957
GCACAAGAACGGGCGGAAAGAGGGACACCTGAACAGGTTAGCAGAGTTGGGGGTCAGTGGGCCGAGGGAAGGGGGTGGGGGTGTGCAAGGAAGTGGGGAACAGCCACCCCGCCCCGCGGAGCGTCCGGTTCACGCGCGCGGGAGCCGGGGCTGGCTCAGCGCCTGCCCTGGCTCCCGCACGGAGTTCAGCTCGCGTGCCTCAGCGCCTCCGGGGGGACCTCCCACCCGGAAGACAGCCGCCTCCCGGCCTTATACCCCTCCGCCACCAGAGTCTGGTAGTCCTCGATGCGCTGCCCGTCCCGCAGGACCGTGGGGACGGAGGGGGCTCCGGGGAGCTGCCGCAGAATCGTGCGGAAGGAACCGACAGAGCCCTTCCGCTGACTCAGCGGCACGTGCTCGAAAGTACTCCGGAAGACCGCTTCCCTGCCGGACACCGTGGCAGGCTCGGCGTCGCCGTACCGCGTGATGCGGTCGAAGGCATCCGCCCAGCGCTCCGCCAGACGGCCGGTCAGTCCGCAGGCGGTCAGGAAGGCGATGCACTGCTGGCGGCTGGCCGGCAGTGCCTCCCGGTTGACGATCCGCGCTGCCGAGCTGACGGCCAGCAGGTGGGCGCCTCCCGCCCGCTCCTGGAGCCTGCGCAGCGAGGGGGCTCCCGCCTTCTCGTAGTAGTACTCCATCGCCTCACTCAGGGCCCCGCGTGTGGTCATGAGATCCGGCGAGGCGGGCCGGCGCAGCCGGGCGAGCCGGCCGCGGTCGGCGACCCGGGCCGCGAGCCACAGCCGGTAAAAGGCGCCCGGCACGGTCCCGCAGGCCGTCGCGATCGCTGTGACCGTCTCGAACGACGGTACCTTCCGCCCCGAGGCGGCGCGCTGGAGTGTGGCCTGCGACGTGCCGGTCATCGCGGCGAGCTCGGCGTAGGTC
>NZ_JBHWMB010000140.1:0-9580 GCF_042730015.1 Streptomyces sp. NPDC059957
GGATCGGGTCGGCGAGGGCGCGGCCGAACCGCGCCAGCACCTCGATGTCAGCAGCGAGAGTCAGCACACCCACGATGGTACATCTAATGCTGAATCCACGAAACCGTGAACCGACTCGGCGCCGCCACAGAGAACGCCCAGTTCCAAGTCCGTCTCCTCACCGACGACCCCACGCTCCTCGCTCTTGCCGCCTCGGCCTTCGATGCAATCGCTCCCATCCGCGCGGCAGCCACCAGAACCGAACTGGCCAACCGCGAGCAACACCTACAGGACACCCTCAACACCTTCATCACCGCGGCTACTGCCCACATTCGGTGATCCACAAAACCCGGGACATCCGGAGCCCGCTGATCACTCCGCCGAAGACGTTGGCCCGTGCGGCCCGGCGTACTGCCGCCCGCCCGATCGCCTCCATCATCTGCGGCCTCAGCCAACGAGCCCCCGCAGCCAGACCTCAGGTCGCGATCTGGTCTCCGTCCCAGACTGGCCCTTGCACCAAGTGGCCTATTAACTGCACCTTCTACTGCTCCGGTTGAGTCGAGTCCAGGAGATGGGCCGCCGGGCCTTCACCGGAAGCTGATCGAGGGGCGATCAGCGGGATGGCTCATCTGGGGAGGTAGGCGACCTGAAACATGAGGGGCCAGAGTTTGCCGGTAATCAGAAAGAAGTCGGTGCCTGGTACGGCGGCGATGCCGTTCAGTTGGCCGGCTAGGCGGCTTTCGGCGGCGGTCAGGAGTCCGGATGCGTCGATGTGCGCGGTGACGGCGCCGGTGTGCGGGTTGATGCGCAGGATCGTGTCGGTCCCGTACACGTTGGCGTAGATGGATCCGTCGGGCGCGCATTCCAGTTCGTTGAGGCGTGTAGCGGGGGCGTCGTCCTTGCGCACGTTGATGCCGCCTGTGGCCGTGAAGGTATTGGAGTCGCGGAACGTGAGTCTGTCTGTTCCGTCGCTCATCACCAGCCGTTCCCGCCCGGCGATGCGCTGGTGGCACAGGCCCCAGCCTTCGCCGGGGAAGCTGACTCGGCGACGTTCCTCGAGGGTGGTGGCATCGCGCTCGATGGCGATGCCATTGCGCCAGGTGAGCTGCCATAGCTTGGCACCCGAGAATGTGATGCCCTCGCCGAACAAGGGGGCCGGCAATTCGACCTGCCGGGTGGGCCGCTTGCCCGGCGGCCCGGCGCGAAGCGAGGACCGGCCGACTAGCCCTGTGCTCTCGTAGAGGGTGGCGCCGCGGAACTCCAGACCTTGGGTGAACGCCTGGGGATCGTGGGGCAAGGTGGCTCGCACAACCGCCCGCAGCGACCGAATTCGAGGGCTGGCGGCAGCATTGCCAGGCGCGGTTGCCATCGCCTGTCCACGGACCGGTGGGCGGCCATGGGTGGCAGGGGCGAAGGTGGTTTGCGTGGCATCGTCGTTGCGGATCAGGCCCCTCGGTTCGGCTGGGCCGGGGAGTAGCGCCCCGGCGATTGCCGCCACCACCACGAGTGCCTGTGTGCGGGTGCCCGGTCTGGCCCGCTTTCGGCGAGTGATGGCGGGCTCGGTGGTCCGCTGGCCGGCCATCGATGACTGCGACAGCACCGATGGCCGGCTACGCGAGTTCCTTAGTGCTACCCGGGTCGCGGTAGCTGTTCCCCGGAACACAGGGGTCTCCCGTTCTGGAGCGTCACACAGGGCTCGTGGTCTCAATCGCGGGGGCTACACCATGAGTCACGGATCGTCGCCCCGCACCGTTTCGGCCCGCGTCCCAAGCGATCGTCCGGCGTGGGACGACCAGCTGGGATACGGGAGAGGCCGCATCAGGGCCACTTCATCCGGTGCCCTGACGGGGTGTTGGCTCAGCTGGTCGTCTTCGTGAAGTTCTGGTTGGTGGTGTTGCTGCCCCCGGGGCTGTTGATGTTGTTGTTGGTGCTGATGTTGTTGAACATCGTGAAGACGCCGTTGAGGTTGATGGGAAGGATTGATCCGCCGCCCCCGCCGCCCCCGTTGCCGCCGTTCCCTCCGTTGCCCCCGGTGCAAGTTCCGCCGGTAACGGTGGTCGGGTCGTTGTCGGAGGCTGCAGGGCTGCCGCCGCCGGAGATGCTGGCGGTGTTGGTGAAGGTGCAGGGTGCGCTGGTGGTGACGTTGGTGGTGACGGTGATCGTGGGGTAGCTTGCACCTGCCGCCAGCGCGTCACTGCGTGTGCAGGTCACCGTCTGCCCGGAGATGCCGCAGTTCCAGCCGGTTCCCGACGCGGCGGTGGGGGTGACGCCGGTGGGCAGGGTGTCCGTGACGGTGACCGTGCCGGTGGTCGGCCCGCCGTTAGCGGCGTTGGACACCGAGATCGTGTAGGTCCCGGTCCCGCCCTGGGTGAAGTTGCCCGTGTGCGACTTGTTGACGGACAGGGCGGGGTTCTGGGCGGGGGTGCAGGTTCCGCCGGTGACGGTGGTCTCGTCTTCGTCCTGAATTGGGGCGCTGCCGCCGCCGGAGACACGGGCGCTGTTGGTGAAGGTGCAGGGCGCGCTGGTGGTGACGTTGGTGGTGACAGTGATCGCGGGGTAGCTGGCGCCAGGCGCCAACGCGTCACTGCGTGTGCAGGAAACCGTCTGCCCGAAGATGCCGCAGTTCCAGCCGGTCCCCGACGCAGCGGTGGGGATGACGCCGGTGGGCAGGGAGTCCTCGACGGTGACCGTGCCGACGGTCGGCTGCGCGTTAGCAGCGTTGGACACCGAGATCGTGTAGGTCCCGGTCCCGCCCTGGGTGAAGTTGCCCGTGTGCGACTTGCTGATGGACAAGAGCGGGTTCTGACCCGGCGGGCATTCTCCGCCGGTGATGGTGGTCGGGTCCTCGGCCCCGGCGATCCGGTTTGTTTCGGCGTCGAAGAGTTCCACCCGGTTGGTGACCGAGCACGGCGAGTCGGTGAGCACATCGACGAAGAGAAGGAAGGTATGCGTGGAGTCAGGAAGAATCGGACCCGCATTCACGCACTCGAAGTACGTGGAGTTCGGTTCGATCTGGCAAGACCATCCGGCGGGAGCAGCAACTTCATGCGCGAGAATTCCGGTGGGCAGGGTCTCGGAGAGGGTTACTTGGCCGTCGTACGCCTCCGTGCCGGTGTTGGTAACTGTGATGGTGTACAGGCCGCTCCCCCCGCGGGGGAAGGTGGCCTCGTGCGTCTTAGTGACCTCCAGGTCTGGCCCCTGCGCGTACGCGGGGGTGATGCCGACAGCGAACGGCAGTGCGATGCCGAGCCCCGCGAGGGTGAGAAGGGAGGACATCCGCCACTTCAACCCTTGACTACCCATGGTGTTCTCCTGCTCTGTCCATATCCGCTGCACTACTTTGAGGATGCGCCGCGAATTTGATTCGGGAATGCCGAACGGACAACGCGTCAGAGTGCAACCGGCTACGGGGCGAACGCCTGACTCACCTGATCGCCCCAGCAGCACCCCCGGCCAGGTCAAGGACTCAACACACCCGAACCCTGGCCTTGGTTCGTTCTCGGTTCCATCTCGGACTCGTGAGCGGAAAGGTGCCACTGCTGATGACGGCCCCTGATTGCGGCCAGGAGTGGTCCAGCGGCTTCCCGGTGGGTCAGCACCGGGGGTGGCCGGTTGCGATGGTTTCGGCGCTCCTACGTGCGCGACGGATATCGGTGCCGGCGGACCTTGAACGAGTCGGCGTATACCGAGAAAAGGCAGGCCACAGGCACTGCCCGTGAGATCTCCTCTTCGCCGCGCACGATCATGGTGAAGTGCAGAGAAGGCTGCGGGAGCCGCGGGGCGGCTGGCCGGCTTGCGTGTGGACGCTGCCAGGCGACTGTCGAACTGTCCGCGGTCACGCCCGATGGACAGGGCTGCTGGTCGCACCGCGCTGTTGGGTGGCCGGGGGCCGGCGCCGCGGCAACGCCCGAGAGCAGGGCGCCGGCCAGTACGGCTGCCGTGATCGTCCGTGAGGGGTTGGCCAGTGCAGCCCGTTGCGGGCGGGCGGTGCCGGTCAGGAGCTTCATCCAGCCGCCGCGCAACCGGGCCATCCCGCTGGGAGGTGGCCCGGTCGGCAGTGTCGTTGTCAGTTGGTGCTCTTCGTGAAGTTCTGGGTGGTGGCGTTGCCGCCGCCGGGGCTGTTGATGTTGTTGTTGGTGCTGATGTTGTTGAACATGGTGAAGATGCCGTTGAGGTTGATAGGGAGGAGCGATCCAATCCCGCCATTACTTCCGTTGCCTCCGCCTCCTCCGTTGCAGGATCCGCCAGGGATGGTCGTGGTGACCTGAACCGAGTCGACAATTGCCGATCCGCTGGTGATTAGCGCCTCGTTGGTAACGGTGCATGGCGCATCCGCGGCCACGGCGACGTTGAAGGTGAAGGTGTAGTTCGAGGGAGCCGGAAGGGGGCCCTGGCTGTCGCAACTGAAGCCGCCAGTGACCACGGCGCACGCCCACTGAGCAGGGTCGGACGGGGTGATGCTTACGGGAGTGAGTCCCGCGGGCAGGATGTCGCTCACGGAGGCAGGGGCGGTCCACTGCTCCGTGCCGGTGTTGGACACGGTGACGGTGTACTGGCCGGCCCCGCCCCGGACGAAGCTCCCCCCGGTCTTGCCGACCTCCAGCTGCGCCCCCTGCGCGTGTGCCGGGGTGATTCCCGGGGCCAACGGCAGCACGATGCTCAACCCCATGATGGTGAAGAGGGACGACGTGCGTCGCTTGAGGCCTTGACTACGCATGGTGTTTCTCCAGTTCTGTCGAACGCCGCCGGGTTGCTGCTGGGAGCGTTTGGCGAAACGGCAGCGCGGGCGTGGCTTCGGGGAATGCCGAACGGACAACGTCTCGGCGCAAGGCTGGATACGCGTCGAAGGCCTGCCTCACCTGATCGCCACGCCGGTATCCCCGGTCAGGTCGTACATTCAGCGGCGGTGCAGAGAAGCTCCTGTGCTTGCTCGACGTTGCTCGTGTTTGCGCCACCCAGGTCGAGCCATCCGCGCTGGTGGGCTGGCGCCGGGTGACGGAGAACCCGCAGCGTTGGCCAAGGAGGTGCGGGTCCTCCGCGCGGGTGTATCCGAGGCCGTCAGTGGGCGCAGGGCGGCAAGCCGCTGGGCCTTGCCGGGGCGGCGCCAAGAAGACTAGAGGCCGGATGCTCTGAGCGGGCGGCGGATCTGCGTCGGCCGTCGGCGGGGCTATGGGCATGCAAGGTGTGCGTGCCGACCCTCTGCGGTTACCGGACTCTCATGAGGGCTTCGGCGTCGGCGGCCGGCCGCGGGATGAGGAAGGGCGGAGTGGACTGTATGTCGGTGCCTATTTCTGTTCAGCTGCCGGGGCGTGGCGGGGTTTCTGCAAGGCGTCGTCGGACGCGTGCCGGCAGGGTCGGAGGGGTGGTGGCGGCCTGCTTGGCGCTCGTGTTGGCTCTGCCCGCAGCTGCTCTGGCTGCTCCGGGTGAGTTGGATCTGACGTTCGGTGGCACGGGCATGGTGACCGCGGACCTCGGCGGTGGTGATGTGGCGGGCGCGGTCGTGGTGCAGCCCGACGGCAAAATCGTCACGGCCGGTGTCGGCGGTCCCAACCCGGATTTCGGCGATTTCGCTGTGGCCCGTCACAATCCCGATGGCAGCCTGGACGTCAGTTTCGGTACGGGCGGAAGGGTGACAACCGACTTCGGTGACGAGGACGTCGCGTTCGCGGTCGCGTTGCAGGCCGACGGCAAGATCGTCGCCGCAGGCACCGCTGACTTGAACACCGGCCTCGAATTCGGGATGGCCCGCTACAACGCGGACGGCAGTCCCGACACCAGCTTCGGTATTGGCGGAAAGGTGACCACAGACCTCGGTGGCATCTATGACTCCGAGGCCTTGAAGGTAGCGGTACAGCCCGACGGCAAGATCGTCGCTGCCGGGCGCGGCGGCTTCGAGGGCTTCGACTTCGCAGTCGCCCGCTACAACACGGACGGCAGCCTCGATAGCGGCTTCGGGATGGGCGGCACGGTGGCCACCGACCCCAGCTTCGGCGCCGCCGGGTGGGCCCAGGGGATGGCGCTGCAGCCCGACGGAAAGATCGTCACCGCCGGGCCCGGCGTGAACTGCGCATTCGAAGTGATCCGCTCCAACACGGACGGCAGCCTCGACACCAGTTTCAGCGAGGACGGTAAGGCCCCGGTCTGTTTCGTCAACACTGATGGCGCCTTCGCGTACGAAGTTGCGGTACAGCCCGACGGCAAGATCGTCACTGCAGGCTGGGCCGCAGCGGACATCTTCGGGCCCCGGACGTTCGCAGTGGGGCGGCTCAACCCTGACGGCAGTCCGGACCCCAGCTTCGGTCCCGAAGGAAGGGGTGTCACCACGCCCTTCGCTTCCGGCGCCGAGGCCCGCGCGATGGTGTTGCAGTCCGACGGCAAGATCGTCGCCGCGGGCCGTACCGGTCCCAGTGACCTCGACTTCGCGGTGGCCCGGTACATGCCGGACGGCAGCCTGGACACCGGCTACGGTACCGGCGGCAAGGTCGTCACCGACTTCGGCAACAGCGGTGCGCACGGGCTGGCCTTGCAGGCCGACGGCAAGGCCATCGCTGTGGGTGGGGAAGGCGCCGACTTCGCGCTGGTCCGCTACCAGGACGGCGCGAGTACACCTCAAGACGTGGACATGTCGGTGACCAAGACCGGCCCGGCCAGCATCGGTTTGGGCAGCCAGGCCACCTATACCGTGACGGTCACCAACAACAGCTCCACCAGCCCCGCCACCGGCATTGTTCTCGGCGACACGCTCACCGGTCCCGGGACACTGCTTTCGGCCACACCCAGCCAGGGCACCTGCACCACCACAGCCCAGTGCACGCTCGGCACCCTCACCCCCGGCACGAACGCCATCGTCACGGTGACCGTCCAACCCACCGCCACCGGCACACTTTCCGACACCGTCACCGTCACCGCCACGGAGTCCGACCTCACCCCGGACAACAACAGCGCCACAGCCACTACCACCGTGACCAACACCCGCGGCTGCACGATCACCGGCACCAACGGCGTCGACAACCTTGTCGGAACGAATGGGAGAGACGTGATCTGCGGCCTGGGCGGCAACGACATCATCAGCGCGCGCAGCGGCAACGACACGGTCTACGGCGACGCCGGAGACGACATCGTCGACGGCGACGCCGGCAACGACACGCTCGATGGCGGCGGCGGCAACGACACGCTCAACGGCGCCAGCGGCAACGACACGCTCACCGCTGGCCTCGGAAACGACAGGCTGATCGGCGAAGCGGGCGCTGACACGCTCAACACCGCCGACGGCACCAACGGCAACGACACCGCCAACGGCGGCCCAGGCACCGACACCTGCACCACCGACCCCGGCGACACCACCACCAGCTGCCCCTAGCCCACACGGCAACGCCCGGCTTCCCCCGATCCGGATCAGGGCGGAGCCGGGCGACTCCACTCCGAGGTGCCGCCGACACATCCCTGAGGGGCCAGCAAGGCAGTCGTCCTGGAGACTCAGCCACTCCGGCCCATCGAGTAGAAGTGGGCGGCCTGCTGCTGCCGTTGGTGCAGAGAATCTCCCACACGCGCTGGTTCCCCCGGTACGGGGAGGTCCCGCGCTTCGCGACGACGCCTTGTGCACATTCGGTCACTGACCATATACCTACCGTCATGATCGTGAACGCGTGGCGAGTGCGGGCCACGGCGGAGGACTTCACCCTCCCTCCCGACGGACCTCCCTTCGACCTGCAGCTGCTGACGGCGAACCGGGCCGAGTGGCTACACGAGGTGGGCCTGGAGGCAGGCACACCATTCCTCGTCTCGCCGGTGTTCGAGTACGACGTCGTCTTGAACTGCTTCTTCCAGTCGCCGGGGATGCGCATGCGTGCGGTGAGCACGCAGTTCGGTTACGCCCGGGACTTGGCGGCGTTCCTGACATTCCTGTGGGTGTCTCGCCGCGGTAGGGGCTGGCGGGAGGCAACCGAGGAAGATCACCTCGCCTATCTGGTCTGGCGGCGCCGGGACGGCGACGGGCCCCGTATTTCCGAAGCGACCTGGAACCGTGAAGTAGCGGGGGTGGATGCCTTCTACCGGTGGGCGGTGCGTGCCGGGCACCTGCCGACAAGCCCGATTCCGCAGGTGGCCAGGCGCCCGCGAGTTGGCGCGCAGTTGTCGCGCCGGACGGCTGACGAGCAGCGGCCGGCGACGTACGCGCGGGACGCGGGGACGGTGCGGGTGGAGTGGCTGCCGCCGTTCTCTTACCGGGTCTGGCGGGATGTGGGGGTGCGGGGCTTCGACGTGGCGGGCCTGCCACGGCCTGGGTTCCGGGCTCGGTGGGCGGCCCGCAACGCAACGTTCTGCGACGTGATGGTCCGCACCGGGCTCAGGCTTGCCGAGCAGTGCGCGCTGACGATGTTCGACGTGCCGTGGTGGACACCGGAGGCGGGTGCGTATGTGAGGTTCTGGCTTCCGCAGGCGGTGGCGAAGGGCAGCTCGTCGCGCTGGACGTACGTGCCGGCCGCGGTGCTGCGGGATGTGGATGACTACCGGCGGTGGGACCGGGCGGAGGTGGTCGCCCAGGCGCAGGCGGCGGGGCGGTATGCGCGCTGGCGCAGGCCCTGGGTGGTGGAGGAGCCGGGCAGACCGTGGGCGCGGCGGGTCAGGTCGACGTCCCGGGTCAAGGTGGAGCACTTGGGCGCGAGTGAACGGCGTCTGCTGTTGGTCGAGGGCCCGGCGGGGTTGGAGCCGGCGATGTTGTGGCTCGGCGAGGGCGGGCAGCCGTTGTCGGTCTCGGCGTGGAAGGAGATGTTCGCGGCCTCGAACCGGCGGTGCACGGCGGCGGGCGTGCTGTTGGCCTGTCACGCGCACATGCTGCGGCACACCTTCGCCGTGGTGACACTGGAGCAGTTGCAGCGCGGGCACCTGGCGGCTCTGACCGAGCAGCATCCGCGCCAGCGCGAGCACTACACCAGGGTGTTCGGTGACCCGCTGGACTGGGTGCGCCGCAGGCTCGGACATCGTTCGGTGGTCACCACTCTGGTCTACCTGCACACTCTGGCCGAGCTGGAGATGGAGACCAGGATGGCGCTGGTTCCCAGCGGGTGGGACTTGCCGGTGGACGTGGTCGATGAGACGGCGGCGGTCGCATGAGCACGCGCGGAAGCACCCGCCCCGGGGTCCGGGCGGCCCTGCCCGACGGCGACTACGACGTTCGCTCGGCGGTCTACCGCTCGCCGGACGGCAGCGTGTGCGTGGACTTCGACGGCGAGGACGGCCGGAGCCGGACCTTCGACTTCGCGGACTGCGAGCTGCCTGGCTGGCACGAGGATCTCGCGGTCGCAGTGGCCGCCCGGATCGGCCCTGGCGGGCGACTGCGCACCGCCTCCTCGGCGTTGGCGATGTGGACGCCGTTGAAGCGGTTTCTGCGCGCGCTGGCCGGTGCGGACGAGGTGCCGCTGCGGCCGGGGCAGATGAGGGTGGAGCACGCGGAGTTCTTCGCCGACAGCGTCGCGGCGACCATGCAGGATGCGTACGCGTGGCGGGTCGTCGAGCACGTTGTGGCCGTACTGCGGCTGCTGCCCCCGACCGGACGGGTGCCCGACGAAGCACTTGATGTCCTGCGGGTACGCAATCCGGGCCC
>NZ_JBHWMB010000141.1:0-9506 GCF_042730015.1 Streptomyces sp. NPDC059957
GGGAGTCGACGCGGAGCGTCGGCGAGTGACGACAACGCGGCGAGGCGCGGTGCCAGGCGCCGCGAGCCCGGCCTGATCGGCAAGACACCCCCTAGGGGGACGTGCCCCTCACCGCTTCACCGCGTCCCGGCCGGCTGCGGGGCGACGGGGCCGAAGAGCCTCAGCCGGTGGGCCAGGGCAGCGGCCTCACCGCGGCCCGCGACACCGAGCTTCGCCAGGATGTTCGAGACGTGCACGCTGGCCGTCTTCGGGGAGATGAAGAGCTCCTCGGCGATCTGGCGGTTGGTGTGGCCCGCCGCGACCAGGCGCAGCACGTCCCGCTCGCGGCTGGTCAGGCCCAGCGCCTCGACCGGGTCGGCCTCCGGAGCGAGCAGGGCCGTGGCGGCGGCGTCCACCGGGACGAGCGGGAGCCGGGCCCGCTGCGCGAGCAGGGCCAGGTCCTCGCGGAGCCTGCGGGCGCCGAGCTGCTCGGAGGTGGCGTAGGCCTCCTGGAGGAGCCCGGCGGCGACCTCGCGGTCCCCGCCGGCCGTCAGCAGGGACTCCACGAGCCGGTACCGGGCCCTGGCGAGGAGGTACGGGCGCTCCAGGGGGCCTACAGCCGCTTCCACGGCCGTCCAGTCGGCGACGGTGTCCCGGGCCTCGGCGCGCAGCAGCTCGGCCCTGAGGTACTCGGAGTGGGCGCTCCACACCGGAGCCGGGGTGGCCAGGGTCCGGGCCGCGGTGCGCAGCACCGTCAGCGCTTCCTCGCGGCCGGCCTCCGCGGCGGGCAGGCCCCGGGCCTCGGCTTCGGCCGAGGCTGCGGCGAGCAGCAGCGGCCAGGCGTAGCGGTGGTTGCCGAGCGGGAAGCCGTGGGCGATGACGGCGGTCACCTCGCCGCGGACGTCGGCGATCCGGCCCTCCGCCGCCGCCACGCCGATCGCGAGGCGGAACAGCGGGATCCGGTGCTGGGGCTGGCCGTCGTGGGACCCGAAGTGGGCGCGGGCGGCGGTGAGCTGGCCGGCGGCCTCGGCGAGTTCGCCGCGGGCCAGGGCCAGGTAGGCCAGCCGTACGACGGCCGCGGCGCGCGGGGCGGCGCTGCTGACGAGGGTCAGGGTGCGCCGGGCCTGCGTCGCGGCCTCCTCCCACCGGCCGACGCTGTACAGGCTCTCCGCCAGGTTCCCCCGAATGTAGGCCTCGGAGTCCATCAGATGGGAGTTCTTGACCAGCTCGGCACCTTGTTCGGCCAGTTCCACGGCTTCACGGGACCGGCCCAGGCCTTCCAGATGAGAGGTGAGGTTCACGTGCGCACGTCCCACCAGCATGGCGAGTCCGAGTTCGGCGGCCCGGTCCTTGACCGCGTACATCTCGGCGAGGCCGCGTTCGGGGTCCCCCGAGTCGACGAGCAGGCTGCCGACGGTGATCCGGGCATTGAGCTCGGTGTCCTCGGCGCCGACCATCCGCGCGTACTCCACGGCGCGTTCGGCGGCGACCAGGTTGTCGGGCCCCGGCTTGTGGAGCATGCCCCAGCTCGCTGCCCTGACCAGGACGTCGGCGTGCACCTGGGACGGGGGCAGCCCGCGGACGAGCTCCTGTGCCTTGGCGAGCTCCGCCCAGCCGTCGCCGCGGGCGAGGCCGGCGATCATCCGGGAGCGTTCGGTCCAGAACCAGGCGGCGCGCAGCGGGTCGTGGCCGTCCTCCAGCAGCCGCAGGGCCGTCTTGGTCAGCTTCAGCGCGCGTTCGCGCTCGCCTCCGAAGCGGGCCGCGACGGTGGCTTCGGCCAGCAGGTCGAGGCGTTGCAGCGGGGTGGTGGCCGGGTCGCAGCCGCAGGGCGGGTAGACCTCGGTGTAGTCCGCCGGGCGCAGTTCGTCGCGCACGTCCTCCGGTACGGCCTCCCACAGGTCCATGGCCCGCTCCAGCAGGCGCAGCTGCTCGGAATAGGCGTGCCGGCGCCGGGCGGCCACCGAGGCCGCGAGGACGGCGGGCAGGGCCTTGGCCGCGTCGTTGGCGTAGTACCAGTAGGTGGCGAGGCGGATGACCCGCTCCTCCGCGCGGATCAGCGAGTCGTCCTGTTCGAGCTCCTCGGCGTAGCGGCGGTTGACGCGGGCGCGCTCGCCGGGCAGCAGGTCGTCGGAGACGGCCTCGCGGACCAGGGAGTGGCGGAAGCGGTAGCCGTCGCCGTCGGAGGTGGCGAGGAGGATGTTGGCGCCGACCGCCGAGCGCAGGGCCTCGATCAGCTCGTCCTCGGTGAGCCGGGTGACGGCGCGCAGCAGGGGGTACTCCACCGTGGAGCCGCCCTCGGCGACGATGCGCACGACGCGCTGCGCGGCGTCCGGGAGGACTTCGACGCGGACCAGGAGCAGGTCGCGCAGGGATTCGGTGAGGCCGGTGGAGCAGCCGCTGGCGCGGGAGGCGACGAGTTCCTCGACGAAGAAGGCGTTGCCGTCGGAGCGGTCGAAGACCGATTCGACGAACTCCTCGTCGGGCTGCGAGGCGAGGATCCCGGCGAGCTGGCGCCGTACTTCGGCCCGGTTGAAGCGGGACAGCTCGATGCGCTGGACGGTGCGCAGCCGGTCGAGTTCGGCGAGGAGCGGGCGCAGCGGGTGGCGGCGGTGGACGTCGTCGGCGCGGTAGGTGGCGACGACGACGAGCCGGCCGCTGCCGAGCGCACGGAAGAGGTAGGAGAGCAGGTGGCGGGTGGAGGTGTCCGCCCAGTGCAGGTCTTCCAGGACGAGGACGACGGTGCGGTCGGCGGCGAGCCGTTCCAGCATCCGGGCCGTCAGCTCGAAGAGCCTGGCGGTGCTCTCCTCGTCGTGCGGGCCGCGCGGGGTCTCGCCGAGTTCGGGGAGGATGCGCGCGAGTTCGTCCTCCTGGCCGACGGCGGCTGCGGCCAGTTCGTCGGGGAGCAGGCGGTGCAGGGTGCGCAGCGCCGTCGAAAACGGGGCGAAGGGAAGTCCCTCCGCCCCGATCTCCACACAGCCTCCGACGGCTACGACCGCGCCGCGGCGGTCGGCCTCGCAGAGGAACTCCTCGGTGAGGCGGGTCTTGCCGACCCCGGCCTCGCCGCCTATGAGCAGTGCCTGCGGCTCCTGGCCGGCGGCGCGCGTCAGGGCGTCGGTGAGTACGGCCAGTTCGTCGGCTCGGCCGACGAACACCGGGCTGACAGATCTGGTCTCCACGCCGCCGAGCATCGCACAGGGGCCCTGCTCATCGGCACTGGATTTCGGTGCGCTTCTCATCACGTGCCGGTTCGCACGGTCTCGCGACGCGGGTTACGCGGCGCGGGCGAACCGGCCGCGCTGCCCTCTCACCGACCCCTCCGGTTCCTGGCTCCGGGAGAAGGGGCGACGGGCCTTCTTCGCTTCCCGGACCAGGCGGTAGGCGTCGGCCTCGCGGATGAGGTCCTCGTGGCGGGCGGTGGCGATCTCGTACTCGAACATCTCGTGCTCCCTGGTTCGCGTTTCTCGGACACCTCGTTCGGTGTGATCCAAGATTCGCGCCCCAGGGGGTGCCGGCACATCGGGAGCATGCCGCATCTGCGGGAGCCGGGGGCCTTAGGCCGGGACCCGGGGTCCCTGAGGTGGCCTAAGGCGGTGCCTAGTGCTGTGGCCGGGAAGGTTTGCCGGGTCGCGGCGTCCGGTGCGGTGCATCGCAAGGCGGAGGGCCACGGCTCGTACCGGACGTACTTCCGTGGTCCGACAACGCGGCGAGGCGCCGTGCCGGGCGTCGCGACCCGGTGAACCTTCCCGGTCACAGCACTAGACGGACCGCCCGACAGGGCGAACGGACTAGGCGGCGCCTTCGGGGGCCGTCGGGAGGGCGAGGACGTACATGAACGCGAAGGCGACGACGCCGATGGCGGCGACGACCACGGCGGCCCAGGCCACGGAGCGGACCCAGGCCGGAAGGGTGCGGCCGGGGGCGCCGAAGGCCGGGCGGGCCAGCACGAAGACGGCGATGAGCAGCGCGACCGTCGACAGGACGCCGTTGAACAGGGCGGTCATGTGCCAGGCGTTGCCGTACAGCGCCTCGATCTTGGCCTCGGTGGTGGTGGCGGTGGCGGAGCTGATCTGGCCCTTGAGGGTCTCCCGCTCGCCGATGACGCGGGAGGTCCAGCTGCCGGTGAGGGCGACCAGGCCGAGACCGGCGGCGACGATCGCGGAGGCTCCGGAGGCGACACCACTGCTCTGCTGCTCGTCGGCCGCGGCGTCGAGTTCGTCGAACTCGTCGTCGAGGTCGGTGGCGAGCTCCTCGCCCTGGACCTCCTCGGTGGCGGCGGTGTCCGCGGCGGCCGGGGTGGTCGTCTCGTCGGCGCGGACCTTCTTCAGGTCGGCCGGGGAGTCCGCCTCGGGAGCGGTCGGGGCGGGGGTCTTGGTGGTGTCCATGCGGGGCACCGTAGGCGGCTTTTCTGAGAGGTTCCTGAGAATCCGGCCGGGCAGCGGGCAGCGCGCCGCCCCGGCCCCCGGGGAGAGCGGGGGCGGGGAGGCGGCGGGCGGGCGCGGGACGTGCCTACACGGGGGCCGCCTAGGCGAGGGTTGCCTACGCGGGGGTTGCCTACGCGGAGCGGGCCGCGGACCACTCGGGGGCGAGGAGCGCCCAGATCTCGGTGTCCTGGCGGACGCCCCGGTGCAGGTGGTTCTGGCGCATGACGCCTTCACGGGTCATGCCGAGGCGCTCGGCCACGGCGAGGCTCTTCTTGTTGCCGGTGGCGGCGTGCCATTCGACGCGGTGCATGCCGCGCTCCGCGAAGGCGTAGTCGATCAGGACGCGGCAGGCCTTCGTCACCAGGCCGCGGCCGGCCGCGGCGGGCTCCAGCCAGCAGCCGATCTCGCAGTTGCCCGTCGCCGCGTCGAACGCGGGGAAGAGGACCCCGCCCACGAGGGTGCCGTCGAGCCGGATCCCGAAGAACCGCGCGCCGTCCTCCCCCGCCGTGAGCGCGTACTTGGCGAGCAGGGCCCGTGCGGACTCGAGGTCGGCGGACCGGTCCGGGAAGCCGACGTACTGGCCGATGAACTCGCGTCCGCGCTCGATGTGGGCGAAGAACTCTTCCGCGTGCCGGGCTTCCAGCGGGAACAGCTGGGCGTCGTCGGCGAGGTCTATCGAGAACATGCGCGTTCTTCCTTGGCTATCGAGCGGCGGGTGGCCTGGTCACCGGGAGCTGGTCGCGGGCTCGGCCGCGTCCTCGCTCGTGACGGGGTCCGCGGCGGGCCGCTGCAGGGGAAGTTTCGCATGCGGACGGCGTTCCGGGGGCTCGATGCTGATCTTCGGGAGCCGGCGGTCCAGCCAGGCCGGCAGCCACCAGTTGGCTCCGCCGAGCAGGTGCATCAGGGCGGGGACGAGGAGGGTCCGCAGGACGAAGGCGTCGAGGGCGACGGCGGCGGCGAGCGCGATGCCGAACATGGCGATGATCCGGTCGCCGCTGAGTACGAAGGCCAGGAAGACGGAGATCATGATGACGGCCGCCGAGTTGATCACCCGGCTGGTCTCGGCGAGGCCGACGCGCACTGCCCGCTGGTTGTCCCCCGTCTCCAGCCACTCCTCGTACATCCGGCTGACGAGGAAGACCTGGTAGTCCATGGACAGCCCGAAGAGCACCGAGACCATGATCACCGGGAGGAAGGGCTCGATCGGCCCCGCGCTGCCCAGCCCCAGCGGTTCGCTGCCCCAGCCCCATTGGAAGATCGCGACGACGACTCCGAAGGAGGAGGCGACGGCGGCGACGTTCATGGCGGCCGCCTTGACCGGGATGCCTATGGAGCGGAAGGCCAGCAGCAGGAGCACGCAGCCGAGCGCGATGACCACCCCGACGAAGAGCGGCAGCTTCCCGACGATGACCTCGGCGAAGTCGTCGTACCCGGCGGTCACGCCGCCGACGTGCACCTGCATGGAGCTGTCCTGGCCGGCGCGCGGGATGACGTCCTCGCGCAGCCTGTCGACCAGCTCGCTCGTGGCCCGGGACTGCGGAGAGGAGTCCGGTACGACGGTGACGACGGCGGTGTCGCCGCTGCGGTTGAAGACCGCCGGTCCGGCCGCGGCCACGCCCCTGGTCGTACGGAGCGACTCGGCCAGCGCGTCCACGGCGACCCGGTCGCCGGCCCCGCCGAGGCGGGCGACCACGGTCAGCGGGCCGTTCATGCCCGGACCGAAGCCCTCCGCGAGCAGGTCGTAGGCCTTGCGGGTGGTGGAGGTGGCCGGGTTGTTGCCCTGGTCGGAGGTGCCGAGGTGGAGGGAGAGCGTGGGCAGTGCCAGCACCACCATGACGGCGGTGGCGACCAGGCCGAGCAGCTTCGGGTGGCGCTCGACGAAGGCGGACCAGCGGGCGGCGAAGCCGGTGACCGCGTCGGGCTGCGGACCCTCGGCGGCCAGCTTGCGGCGCTCGCGGCGGGACAGCGCGCGCATGCCGATGTACGAGAGGAGCGCGGGCAGCAGGGTCACCGAGGCGGCGACGGTCAGGACCACGGTGAGGGAGGCGGCGATGGCGACGCCGTTGAGGAAGTTCAGCCGGAGCACCAGCATGCCGAGCAGCGCGATGCAGACGGTGGCCCCGGCGAAGACCACGGCCCGGCCGGTGGTGGCGACGGCGCTCTCGGCGGCTTCCGCGACCGGGAGTCCGCGTTTGAGGCCCTTGCGGTGGCGGGTGACGATGAACAGTGCGTAGTCGATGCCCACCCCGAGGCCCACGAGGGTGCCGAGCATCGGGGCGAAGTCGGCGACCGGCATCGCGTGGCCGAGCAGGGTGATGCCGAAGTAGGCGGTGCCCACGCTGACCAGGGCCGTCGCGATGGGCAGCAGGCTGGCGGCCAGCGACCCGAAGGCCAGGAACAGCACCAGCGCGGCGATGGCCACGCCGATGACCTCGGCGAGGTGGGCGGAGGGGGCTTCGGTGAGGCCGATGGCCCGCCCGCCGAGCTCGACTTGCAGCCCGCCGGCCTGGGTGGCCGGGTTCCTCGCGGCGTCGACGACGGCCTTCGCCTCGCCCTTCGGCACCGAGTCGGCCGGCCGGTCGAAGGTGACCACGGCGTAGGCGGTACGCCCGTCGCGGCTGATCCGGGCCCCGCTGTCGGGCCCGGGACCATAGGGACCGGCAACCGATCCGACACCGGGCAGCCCGGCTATGGAGTCGAGGGCCCGCGTCATGCGCTCCTGAACGGCCGGCGTCCGCACGCTCTGCCCGTCCGGGGCCCGCCACACGATGGTGTCGGTGTCGCCGCCCTGCCCGTGGAAGCCTTCCCGCAGCAGGGCGTGCGCCTTGGCGGACTCGGTGCCGGGGACCTCGTAGTCATTGGAGAACGCCGTCCCGGCGCCGACCGCGGCAGCGGCGGTCCCGCCGAAGGCGAGGAGCCAGAGCAGGACGGCGACGAGTCGGTGCCGCAGGCACCAGCGTGCGAGGGCTGACAACGGACGGGCTCCCTGGTGGTTCGGATCCTTACCGGGGAACGGACCGTCGGAAAGAACGCGTGAACACTGAAAACTGAACGCTGGGCGTCTGGAATTTTGGTGCGGCGGTTGGTCTACACCTCAACGATCGCAGCGTCGCGTGATCGTTGGCGGCCTTCGTGGGCAGCGTCACAGGTGTTCGGGGAGGCGCGGGACCATGGTCACACGGGGTTCGGAACCGAGGTCCGGGCGGATGGGTCGTCGGGGTGGTTGCCGGAGTGGTTGCCGGGGTGGCCGGCGGGGTGGTCGTCGAGCTGCTTGGCCGGCTCTTCGTCGGGCTGGTCGGCCGGCTCTTCGTCGGCGCGGTAGCCCGGCAGCGAGGGCCAGCGCACGGTGAGCACCACCGAGTCCTCCTCCGCGTACCAGGAGTGGTCGACTCCGCGTCCCCACACGACGTAGTCCCCCTGCTCGGCCAGCACGACGCTCCGGCCGGGGAACTCCAGCCGGAACCGGCCGCTGATCAGCACCTGCAAGGCCGTACGGGACTCCCCGCGCACCCATTGCGCCCGCTCCTCCCCCTTGGGGTGGACGCCCCACTTGATCTCCACGTCCTCGCTGTGGCGGGGATCGCCCGGCTCCTTGAAGTGCCCCAGCAGCCAACCCCGGTCGACGGCGGCGTCGGGGGCGGCCTTGCCGGTGTAGACGGAGGGGTGGGTGGGGCGGATGGGGTGGGTGGGGTGGGTGGGGGAGGTTGGGTCGCTCACGGGGTGAGGCTAATGCAGTTGTCGGACCCGTCGGCGGCTGGTGAGCTGGCCGGATGACTATGGATCCGGATGACCTGCTGAGGGTGCGCGCCGAGTTCGACTCCTTGATGCGGCGGGAGGCCCTGCCCGACACCAGTGACGCGCGCGTGGAACGGGCGGGCGCGGTCGTACGGCAGATCGTGCCCGGCACCGGAGGGAACATGGTGCTCTGGTCGGACCTCGACGAGCACACGGCGGACGCGGCGATCGCGGAGCAGGTTGCGTTCTTCACGGGGCTGGCCGATCGGGGCGAGGTCCCGTCGGCGGAGTTCGAGTGGAAGCTGTACGGCCACGACCGCCCCGCCGACCTCGGGGACCGGCTGCGCGCGGCCGGCTTCGTGGCGGAGCCCGCAGAAACAGTGCTGGTGGGGCGGGTGGAGGACCTCGCCACCCTGTCGGTGGAACCGCCGGAGGGCATCACGCTGCGGGTGGTGACCGATGAGGCGGGCGTGGATCTGATGATGGAGGCCCACCGCCGCGCCTTCGGCGCGGACCGCCCGCGCATCAAGGACCTGATGCTGAACCTGCTGCGGGACGAGCCGGACACGATCGAAGCCGTCGTCGCGATGGCGGGCGACACCCCGGTGAGCGCGGCCCGGATGGAGATGCGCCCGGGGAGCCCCTTCGCGGGCCTGTGGGGCGGCGGCACGGTCCCGGAATGGCGGGGCCACGGCATCTACCGCCTCCTGGTGGCCCACCGCGCCCGCGTGGCGGCGGACCGGGGCATCCGCTACCTCCAGGTCGACGCATCGGAGGACAGCCGCCCGATCCTGGAACGGCTGGGCTTCGATGTATTGGGCGTGACCGTGCCTTGGGTGTGGGAGGGGTAGGGGTAGGAATAGGGGCCTGGCAGGGCTGTGGGGGCGGGGGTGGGGGGTGCGCCTGTGCTGCGGGCCAGTCGGTGGCTTCGACGAGTGCCGGTGGGAGCCCGGCAGTCCAGTGTCCTTTCGGTGCGGGCCGGTCCCTCAAGGGCGCTCCCTTCGGTCGCGTCGCTTCGCGATGGCCTTCGGCCACCCTTGACCGACCGACCCACCCCGAAACGCCACAAGACTTCCGGGATCCCCCCGGGGAATGGCCGGGGGGAGGAGTGGGGAGGAGCGGCCAAGTCGGAGATGCGCAGCCTTCCTCCGGCCGGTCATCTGGACACGGCCCCGGCAGGACCGTGACCTCAGCCGGAACGGACACGCGGGACGATCAGAGCATCCAGGGCCGGGGGGTCTGGACACCCTTCCCGTGCCCGTCGACCGCCAGCATGAGCGAGAGGGTGACGGGAAGCCCCTCAGGGCCGGTGGGCGCGACAGATCGCTACACAGTCCTTCTCGGCTTAGCGACTGCCGACCGTCCGTGGCT
>NZ_JBHWMB010000142.1:0-9375 GCF_042730015.1 Streptomyces sp. NPDC059957
GGATGCCCCGAGGGCCACGGTCCCCACGGGCATCCGGCGGCTTCCCGCGTCCACGGCGCGACACGGCGCGACTGCAGCCCGCGCGGCGACGGGGGGATCGCCGCGCGGAACGGACCGCGCGCGATGCCAGCATGCCCGTTCGGGCAACGGAACCCAGGCGAAGCCGTTGCGCAGGCACGGGAGGTGGGAACGTGACCGCTCAAGCGGTGGGCACGAAGGCTCGCTCGACGTTCGCGGGGCGCGGGTCCGCGGAGGCGCCCGCGGACCCCGCCGGGGTCGCGGACGCGTCCGGGGCCGCGACCTCGGCAGGGCCCGGAGCGGGCGCAGGGGTCGGCGAGGCAGCAGGGCCCGGAGCGGCCGCCGACGCGGTGGCGGCACGGAGCGCGGCAGCCGCCGCCGGGCAGGGTCCTCGCCGCACGGATCCGGAGCTGCTGCTCGCGGCCTCGGTGCTCTTGGCGGACGCGGCCCTCACGGCGAAGCAGGCGGGCGCCGAGCTGACGGGCGCGCTCAGCAGCTGGCGGCTGGGGCTGGAGGCGCTGCGCCGCCCCGCCTGGGCGCTCGGTACGGCGGTGTCGTGCGCGCGTGCGCTGACCAGCCCGGCGGGCCTCGGATTCGGGGCCAACGGCGGCCTGGCCGGGGAACTGGCCCGGATCGCGGGGAACTTGACGTACCGCAGGCCTGCCGCCGTGGCGATGGCCGTGGACGCCTTCGCCCTGCGGATCAGGGCGATCGCCTCCGACCACCCCAATCTGGACTCCCCGCTCGCCAGGCGGCTGACCGACGCCATGGTGGCCGGGAACCGGCTGGAGGCGCTGCGCGCCATGCACGCGCTCGTCGAACGCCTGGGTGTCACCCGGGCCCTGACCACGATGAGCCCCGTGATCATGGAACTGTCCGCGCTGCTCGGCCTGCTCGACGAGAACCCGGTCAACGACGACTTCTCCTGGGTGACACTGGCCGGCGGAGTGCCGACCACCGATCCGTTCCTCGGGCTGCCGAGCACGCTGCTGAAGTACCTCAACCCGGGCCCCGGCCGGGCCGAACGGGCGGACGCGGACTCCATCCTGGCGAAGGTGCTGGCCACGTCCGGCAACGACATCGTCAGCTACGTCAACGACATCGGCGCCCTGGGCAACCACGGGCTGGTGCTGCTGCGCCGCGTCGAGTGCGCGGACGGCGCCGTACGGCACGTCCTGCTGCTGCCCGGAACGAGCTTCGGCCTGCTGAGCAACAGCACTCCGCAGGACCTGGTCGGAGCCTTCGACGGGCTGCTGCGCACCGATACGACGTACACGCGCGCCGCGCGCAAGCTGCTGATGCGGGCCGGGGTGCCGGCCGGGTCGGAGCTCATGATCGTCGGACACAGCCTGGGCGGCATGACCGCGATGAACCTCGCCGCGGACGTAAAGGTCTCCTCCCGCTACCAGATCACGCACGTGATCGCGGTGGGCTCGCCCATCGACGGCAAACGGCCCGCCGACCACACCACCCAGGTGATCAGCCTCGTCAACAACCACGACGTGATCCCGATGATCGACGGCCGCGGCCCCGCCTCGCCCAACGACATCCCGGCGAGCTGGGTCGAACTGGCCTGGCTGGACGAGTCGTACGACTACCCGCTGTCGCACGCTCCGCAGGCCTACTCGGACACCCTGCGCGGCCCCATGGCGCACCACCGGGAGAAGGTCAACGCGCTGATCGGCGCCTACGACGGCCGCATCGTCGGCAACCAGCCCTACATGCTGCGCGACAAGTGACCCAGGGAGAACGCGAGATGACCCCCGACCACGACGGCGACCGCACGGCGAAGACCGCCCCTCGACCCCCCGGGACGGCCTGGGCCCTGGAGAACGCCGTGTTCACCGCGGCCATGGTCGCCCAGCGCCTGCCCTGGACGGACGCCGCGGCCCGCGCGCTCGGCCTGGAGTACCTGACCCGCGAAGGGGTGCGGCGCGCCCTGCTGGAACACCTGCGGCGCACCCGCTCCGGGTGCCTGGTCCAACTGCGGACCCCCTTCGGGAACTTCCTCGTACCGCTGACCCCGGCCGCGTCCGAAGCCCTCCTCGCCCGGGCGGACGAGGGACGGGCGCTGGAGCCCGCGGTCGGGCTCACGGCCGCCGGCCGGCGGTACGGGCTGTCCCCGCACACGGCGCTGACCTGGGAGACCGTCGCACCGGGAGGCGAACTGCCCGCGCTCGTGGCTCGGTACGTCGACGAGGCCGTCGAGGGCCGGCGCGGGGACGGCACCCTGGAGTGGCAGGCCTGGAGCCGGACGACGGCGGGGCTGGCGCGCCGCCTGGTGGCGGGCGGGGCGGCCGCCGAGGACACCCTGCTGAGCGAGATCGTCACCCGGGCCGCAGGGGCGGACGGCCGAGCTGCCCGCGCGGACTTCGAGGCCGCCCTCCGGCGCAGGACGGCCCGCTACCTTGAGAGCCCGGACCCGGACTCCCTGGTCGGCAGGCTGGTCGCGGCGGGAGCCTGCGCGGACACCGTGACCGCGGCGGTGGCCCACGCGCTCGCCCTGGTCACCGAGGCCGCCACCGCCACGACCCTGCACGCCCTGGCCCTGCACACCGTGGAACCGGCGGCCGCCCCGGAGGAGGCCGTGGCCCGGGCGCTGTGCCACTACCCCCCGGTGGCCGCCGCCGTGCACCGGGTACGGACGCCGTTCGTCTGGGAGGGCCTCGAGATCGTCGCCGGTACGGAGATCCTGTGCGCGCCGGGCTGGCTCCCCGCGCCAAAGGGCGGCGCCGGGCCGGGCGTCTGGCCCTCGGCGCTGTGCGGGGCGCCCGGCGCGTGCGCGGCGACCCGGCTCGCGGTGCTGGTCGCCGAGGAGCTCGTCCGCGCGATCACCGCGGTCGCCCGCCCCTTCCTGGTCTCGCCTCGACTGGCGGCCGGGCGGCTGCCTGGCACGCTCGAGGCGCGCTCCCTGCTCGTCTCGCTCCGGGAACTCCCGGGCGGCCGGGGCGACAGCCGGGTGACGGTGGGCGGGCCGGCGGCCCTGCCCGTCCCGGTACGGGGCTGCACGCCCGCGTCCTACGGGGCCTTGGCGCAGACCAGCGCCGACCGGCTTGCGGCGCACGCGGAGAGCCTCGAGGCCTGCGCCGGGGCCGAGGGGTGGGACCAGGACGAGGCGGGGGAGAGCTTCCGCATGGTCCTGCTCGACCACGCGGGACGGTGCGCGCGTGCGGCCGACGGCGTACGCAGGGCGGCGACCCGCCTGGCGGACTGAGGAGCGGGACCGGGTGGCGCGCGGTCGGCCGCCCGGTCACCAGAAGGGCGTCTCGCGCCTGCCGCGCTCCCTGTCCACCAGGGACTGCACGGCTTCCTGGGCCTCGTCGCACAGCAGGCGGGCCGCGGCCGAGCGGGCGGCGAACGACTCGGGCCGGGTCGGTACGGGGATCGGCTCGCCCACGGTGATGAGCCACTTCGCGGGCAGCGGGAAGAGCGGGGTCAGCGGAAAGAAGGGGAGATCGAACAGGCGCGCCAGGGCCGGGATCTCGCCGATTCTGGGGCAGGCCTCCTCGGCGCCGATGACGGACACGGGAACGACGGGCGCTCCGGCCTGGACGGCGGCCACCGCGAACCCGGGGCTGAAGGGGCGCAACCGGTAGCGCTCACGGAAGGGCTTCTCGAGGCCCGCGGTCCCCTCGGGAAACACCCCTACGAGTTCCCCGGCGGTCAGATGTTCCAGCCCGAGCGTCGGGTCGAGCGGAATGGCACCCGCTTTCCGGGCATACGAACCGATGACCGGAAAGCGGAAAACGGGAGAAGCCGCCGGAACGCGCATGGGGCGGTCCAGGTACCGGGTGAGTGCTTTGACGAGGAGGAATGCGTCGAGTCCCCAGGCCCCCGAATGATTGGCCACGAGCAGAGCCGGCCCTTCTGCCGGAACGTTCTCCCATCCGGTGACGTCGAGCCGGAAGTAATCGTCCATCAGCCAGCCGAGCAGCCGGTCCCAGGCACCCTCACCCGCCTGTTCCAGCCGCTCCCTCACGTACCGGAGTTCGGCGGTCCCCGTCTCGATCACACCGGTCACGCTTTCCGACACGAGTATTCTCCTTAGATCCCCCGGCCATCGGCGTCACCCTGGCGTACGGGCCGCGATATCGCAAATGAGAGATGCCATGACAACTTCCGCACCCGAATCCGCGATCGACTTGATCAGTGCGATCCTCATTGACATGTTCGAATTCCCGGCAGAGGAGGTTCAGGGAGGCGCCCGGATGGCGGATCTGCTCACCGACTCGCTCATGGTCGTGGAGATGGCGATCGTCCTCCAGGAGAGGCTGGGCACCAAGGTCGACGAGGACGAGCTACGCGCCCTCACCCTCGCCGAGTTCGCCGCAGCCCTCGAATCGCGCCGAACCGCTCACTGACGGACACGCCCGCGGCCGCCCCCGGGACCCTTGCCTCGCCGGTCGAACGGCTGCCTCCGGGGCACGGCCGGCCGGCGGGCGACCGGCGGACCTCCGGCCGGGCCCGCTAGGACCGGCCGGAGACCCACCGGGCCCGGCCGGTCAGAGACGACCTAGCGGGCGCCCGCCGAGGCGTGAGCCGCCGGAACCGACGCCGCTGCCGCCGCCGACGTCGCGTGCACCGCGTCGAGCTGGGTCTCCATGTCGTCGAGCGCGCTGCGCACCGCGGCGATCCGCAGCAGGAGTTCGTCCGCGGCGTCCGGCGGCGACTGCTTCGCCAGGAGCAGGGAGCGCTTCTCCTCCTTCTCGGCCTCGTCCTCCATCTCCCGCGCCTCCTCGAGGGCGTTGAGGACCACCCCGATCAGGACGTTGACCAGCACGAAGGATCCGAAGAGCACGTAGGAGGCGTAGTAGAGGAGGCTCAGCGGGGAGATGGCCAGCCCCGCGTGGACGGCGTCCCCGAGCCCTTCGAGCGTCATCAGCAGGAACAGGGTCAGCGCGGCCCGGCCGATGGACCCGTAGTGCTGGGGGTCGTGGCCGGCGAAGCAGATCCAGCCGATCATCGCGTACACGTAGACGATCAGCGCGCCCACGAACAGGAAACTGACGGTGCCGGGCAGGCTGCGGCCCACCGCGACCAGCAGGACCCGAAGCTGGGGCATGAACCGGGCGGTGCGCAGGACCCGTGCCAGTCGCAGCAGCCGCAGGAGGGTGGTGTTCTCCCGGAGGAACGGGATGAAGGCCGAGGAGACGACCAGCAAGTCGAAGATGTTCCAAGGGTCTTGGAAGAAAGCTTTCGGCCGGTCGGCGTGAGCGCCCAGGCGGATCAGCATCTCCAGGGTGAAGGCGATCACGCAGAAGCGCTCCGTCGCCGAAAGGAGAGCGCTGTACTCGGCGGAGAAGCCGCTGTACGTCTCGGCCCCCAGAAGTGCGGCGTTGAAGAGGATCACCGCGAAAACGGTGAGCGAGAACGCGGGCGCCTCGCACACGTCACGGCAAGGTGCGGCAAGCCTTCCACGCCAGGTGTCCACCGCGGTCGGGTCGGTCATCGTGCTCCCTCGTACGGGCCACCGGCCGACCCCGGCCCCGCACGCGCCGGCTGCGCCGCGACGGAAGACGAGGCAGCCGAGGCGATGTTCATGTTCCGGGTCGTGTAACGCCGTACGGGCGAATTCGAGACGCCCTGGAGCGCGACATCGCCCGATCGGGGCCCCGTCCCGCCCCGCGGGGGCCGGGGCCCGGCGTGCAGGATGGGCGCATGACGAGTCGTGACGGTGGGACCGGACAGGCATGGGCCGCGTTGGGCGGCCCGGAGGAGCTGGCGGGGCGGGTCGGCTACCAGGGGCCGAGCGGGCTGGGGGACGGGCCTCTGCCCGTACGGGAGCTCGCGCGGGCCACCGTGGGCGCGTGCGCGCTGGCCGCCGCGGAACTGGCCGCCGCACGGGCCGGGGGCGGTGCGGACGACGTGGCTCCGCTGCTGATCGACGAAGGGGCCGTGGCCACGGCCTTCGTCAGCGAGCGCCACCTGCTGGTGGACGGCCGGGCGCCCGTCACCTTCGCGCCGCTGTCCGGCTTCTGGCGGGCCGCCGACGGGTGGGTGCGTACGCACGCCAACTATCCGCACCACGAGAGCGCGTTGGTGCGCGTCCTGGGGGCCGGTACCCGGGAGGGCGTGGCCGGGGCGATCGCCCGGCGGCGGGCGGTGGACGTCCAGGAGGAGGTCTACGCGGCCGGCGGGCTGGCGGTGTCCGTGATGACGGAGGGCTACGGCGCGCCGCAACCCCTCGTGGAACGGACCGTCTCGGGTCTGCGCGGGCGGCCCCTCGGGGCGGTCGACGCGGGCGCCGCTCTGCCGATGGCGGGGGTGCGGGTCCTCGACCTGACCCGGGTCATCGCGGGGCCGGTCGCCACCCGGACCCTCGGACTGCTCGGCGCGGACGTCCTGCGGATCGACTCCCCGGGACTCCCGGAATCGGACGACGCGTACGCGGACACCGGCTTCGGGAAGCGCTCCGCCCTCCTCGACCTGGCGGAGGCGGGGGACCGGGCGGTGTTCGACGGACTGCTGGCCGGGGCCGACGTGGTGGTGACGGGATACCGGCCGGGGGCACTGGAGCGGTACGGGCTGGGCGCGGAGGAACTGCTCGCGCGGCGGCCGGGGATCGTGGTGGCCGAGCTGTGTGCGTGGGGGTGGCGGGGCCCCTGGGCGGGCCGCAGGGGGTTCGACTCGCTGGTGCAGGCGGGGTACGGCATCTCCGCGGCCTGCGGTGACGGACACGGCCCCGGGGTGCTGCCCGCGCAGGCCCTGGACCACGGCACGGGGTACCTGGCGGCCGCCGGGGTGCTACGGGCACTCGCGGAGGGCGGCGGACAGGCCCTGCGGTTCTCCCTGGCGGGGACGGCGTCGGGGCTGGTCCGCGAGGTCCCCGGGGCCGGCGCCGCGGTACCGGGGTACGCCCCGGAACCGTGGCTGCGCGAGGCCGCCTCGGGATACGGGCCGCTGCGGTACGCGGCCTCGCCGCTCGGGGGCCGCGGGTGGCAGCGGGGCCCCTCCCGCTGGGGGACGGACCGGCCCGTCTGGCTCTGAGGCGGGGGCCGTCGGCGCGCACCAGGGCGGGGCCCCGGCCAGGGTGTCGGCCGGGCCCCCGCGGGGAGGTGCGGACCGCCTCCGGGGTCTGGAGGCGGCGGCGTCGCACGGAACGGGTGAGGAGACTGGTCAGGGTCAGGTGCTCACGCCCTCCGGAACCGGACTAGAAGTAGACGTTCCAGGTCACGCTGGCCGAGGAGGACTTGCCCGCCGCGTCGGTCACGGTCAGGGTGCTGCCACCGAAGCCCCAGGTGGTGGGGGAGCCGGTGATGGCACCCGTGGCGCCGTTGATGCTCAGGCCGGCCGGCAGGCCCGTGGCCTTGAAGGCGTACGGCTTGGTGCCGCCCGTGGCCTGGAGGGAGAGGGAGACCGGCTTGCCGATGTAGACCGTCTGGTTGCCCGGGTTCGTCAGGACCGGGCTGGTGCCCGTGACGGTGCTGACGGTCCAGGAGAACGTCGCGGAGGCGGCCTTGCCCGCGTTGTCCGTCGCGGTGACGGTCACGTTGGAGGTACCGGCCGTGGTGGCGGTGCCCGAGATGGTGCCGGTCGCGGAGCCGATGCTCAGGCCGGCGGGCAGACCCGTCGCGGTCCAGGCGTAGGGCGCGGTGCCACGGCTGGCCTTGACCGTCAGGTTGGCCGCGGCGCCGACGGCGGAGCTCTGGCTGCCGGGGTTGGTCACGGACAGCGCCGTACTCGCGGTCGTGATCGTCCACGAGAAGGAGGTGGAACCGGTCTTGCCGGCGTTGTCGGTGGCGGTGACGGTCACGTTGGAGGTTCCGGCCGTGGTGGGAGTGCCCGTGATGGTGCCGGTCGAGGAGGCGATGGCCAGCCCGGCGGGCAGGCCCGTCGCGGACCAGACGTAGGGGGCCGTGCCGCCCTCGGCGCTGTTGCGCAGCTCGGGTATCCGGGCGCCGATGACGCCGTTCTGGGCCGAGACGGCGGCGACGGTGACGTTGCCGGGCTGCGGGGTGGTGACGACCAGGGCCAGGTTGAACCTGGTCAGGGCCTCGACCACGGGCTGGAAGATGGTGAACTTCTCGCCGCTGCCCGAGGTGCAGGTGGCACTGCCGCCGCCGGAGTGCAGGCCGACGCCCTTGCCGCCGGTCGCGGTGACGTACGCGCCGCCCGAATCGCCGCCCGCGGAACAGGCGTTGGAGTACGACAGGCCGTCGATGACCACGTTCCCGTAGTCCACGCTCTGGTTGACCTTGGTGACCTCGCCGCACCGCATGCCCGTGGTCTGCCCGGAGCGGCAGATCGCGGTGCCGACCACGGCGTCGGCCGAGCCGGTGACGGCGATGGCGGTGTGGGTCGAGTCGCCCGCGACGTACGGGGAGAGGTTCCACCCCGACTGGTCCACGTCGACGACGCCCATGTCGCCTTCCCGGGCGTTGATACTGCTCTGCCCGTCCTTGTTGGACGTACCCACGCGGGTCCCGTCCTTGCCGTAGGCGGCCTGGTTGACGTCGTTGGTGCAGTGACCTGCCGTCAGGAAGGTCTTGGCGCCCCCGGTGACCCGGGTGGCGGCGAAGCCGATGGAACACGGGCTCTCGCTGCCCGGCACCCACTTGTCGCCGCCGGTGACGTCGGCCTGCTGTTGCGGCCTGTCGGAGGTCTCCGTGACGTGGACGATGCCGCCCATGGCGGCGAGGCGGGCCACGAAGGCGTCCGTGGAGGCGTTGCGCGCCGTGCGGTCCACCGTGACGTCGATCCGGTTGTTCCGGACGTCGGGACCCCACGCGACCACGCCCGCGATCCCGTCGCCGATGTCGCGGCTGACGGTGCGGGTGGTGGCGGCCAGGTCGGCCCGGCTGTAGCGGGCCTGCTGGGCGACGGCGCCCGCGTTCCGTACCAGCGCCGCGTCCGCCGCGTTGGAGACGGCCGCGTTCAGCCGGCCCGTGGAGGAGTCGAACCACATGCCCGCCACCCGGTCGCCGACCCGGCCTCGGATGAGCGTGGCCGCCTTGGCGGCGGAGGCCTCGTCGGCGATCCGGTCGCGCACCTGGTCGGCGGAGAGCCCGAAGTCGCGTTGCATGGCCTGGAGGAGCTGCGGGTTCACGGACGGTCCGGGCTCGGCGGTCGTGGTGGCGTGTGCGGGGAGGGCTCCGAGGCCGCCGAGCGCGACCACGGCCGTGACCGAGGCTGCCGTGATGGAGGCCCACTTGGACCTGGTTGACAGATTTCGCACGGAAATCCCTTCATGGGGGGCCGGTACCGGAGGGGTAGGCCGGTACGGATGCACGTCCCGTGGGGGAGCACGGGACCGTTCTCGTCCCCCGGAGCCCGCAGTTCAGGGGAGCCGCTTCCGCCGACTCCGGGGTGGCCAACAGAGTGATCCCGGGCCGGTGCCGGGAGCATCGGAGGAATCCC
>NZ_JBHWMB010000143.1:0-8835 GCF_042730015.1 Streptomyces sp. NPDC059957
TTTCCACCTTTCCCCGGGCTCCGCCCGGACCCGGTCCTCAAACGCCGGACGGGCTGGATTTTCCGGCTCCGCCGGGAAAATTCAGCCTCGCCGGCGTTTGAGGCACGGGGTCTGGGGCGGAGCCCCAGGGGCTCGGGCGCAGCCCGGGGCCGGCGGGTCAGGGCGGAGCCCTGGGAACGGTGGAAAGGCGGGTAAGGGACTTCACGCCGCGCAGCGGCAATTCGGGGGCCGGGCCGGGCTTCGCGCCCCGGGACGGGAAACGCCGAGGCCGGGGCTCGATCCCCCCGAGCCCCGGCCTCGGCCGTGTTCCCACCCCTGTCGGCCAGAGAGACCCGGTCCGCACCTGCCGCCCCGTGTCGGCGGTCCGGCCCGGGTCCCTGTCCGTAGCCCCCAGTCTGGCGTCAACGCGCCCCGCGCCCATCCGCGCAGCTACTCATTTCCGCGCCTAGGTACGGATACTCACCCGCCCCACCAGTTCTACGCGGCCCCACCGCCCCCGCGGCACCGCCGATCGGGGGGCACCGCCGAACAGGAACCGCCGTCAGCGGTTCCCGCTCACCCGGCCCCGCAGCAGCAGCGACAGCGCCGAGTGCACGTCGTCCAGCGACCGCTCGCTCTGGAAGGACTGCCAGTCCAGCGCCGCCACCAGCACCATGCCCACCATCGCCGCGGCCGTCAGCGGCACGTCGATCTCCGCGCTGAGCTCCCCCCGCTCCACGCCTTCGCGGAGCACCGTCTCGACGACGGCGACGGCCTCGCGCCGGACGACCATCAGCGTGGACTGCCAGGTCCGGTTGGTGCGCCACAGCTCGGCGACGTAGAGCTGGGTGAAGGCGGGGTACCGGTCGATGAAGACCAGTCCGGCCCGGATCATCTCGTCGAGCGCCTCGACCCGGGTCCCGCCCCTGGCCTCGGTGGATTCCGCCGCCGTCCGCAGGGACTCGGTCAGGAGACCGACGCCGTGCCGCAGCAGCTCCTCGAAGAGGTCGTTCTTGCTGGCGAAGTTGTAGTAGACGGTGCCCTTCGCCACGCCCGCCCGCTCGGCGATCTCGTCGACCGTCGTCGCGGAGAAGCCCTGCTCCGCTATGAGGGTGACGGCCGCTTCGTAGAGCTTCTGCCGTGTGGCCTGGCGGCGGCCGCCGCCCCCGGCCGTACCGGTGCTGCTGCTTTCCATGGCGCTGATTCTCACAGGTCAACCTGTCCCTTCGGGCTACAGGCTCAGTTCCGGGCGCAGCCGGTCCATCGTCCACACCTGCTTGCCGCGGGCGGCGAGGGCGGTGAGGGCGAGGGCGCCGGCCGTGAAGGCGGTGAGGACCGCGAAGCCCTGCCAGACCGGGGCGAGGTCGCCGCCGGTGATGAGCCGGCGCAGGCTCTCGACCACGTAGGACATCGGCAGGTAGGGGTGGATGGCGTTGAAGAAGCCGGGGCTGGTCTGGACGGGGTAGGTGCCGCCCGCCGAGGTCAGCTGGAGCATCAGGACGGCCAGGACCAGGATCCGGCCGGCCGCGCCGAACTTGGCGTTGAGCCACTGGACGATCGCGGCGAAGCAGGCGGTGACCAGCATCAGGAAGGCGATGGTGAGCGCCGGCCGGGCCATCTGCAGGCCGAGTCCCCAGTGCAGTACGGACATCAGTGCGCCCACCTGCGCGGCGCCGATCCCGACCACGGGCAGCCAGCCCGCGAAGGCGATCCGCCAGGGCGAGGCTCCGGCGGCGAGAGCCCGCCGGTTGAGGGGTGCGATCAGCATGTAGGCGACCATCGCGCCGACCCAGAGGGAGAGCGGGATGAAGTACGGGGCGAAGCCGGTGCCGTAGTTGGGCGCCTTGTGCAGGGACTGGTTGGCGAGCCGCACCGGGTCGGCCATGACCTCGGTGCGGGCTTCGCGCTGCTGCTGGTCGTAGGCGGGGATCTTGCCCGCGCCGTCGTGCAGGCCGCCGGCGAGTTCGCCGTTGCCGTCGACGAGCTTGACCAGGCCGCCGTCGAGGTCGTGCGCGCCGGCGCCGAGCTTGCCGACGCCCGTGCCCAGTTCACCGGAGCCCTTGGTGGCGGAGCCGATGCCGGTGTGCAGCTGGGCCATGCCGGCGGAGACCTTGTGGGCGCCGTTGTTGAGGGCGTTCACCTGGGTGACCGCCGCTTCGAGGTCCGCGGAGAGGCCGGGGGCCCTCGTGACGAGGAGGCGGGCTTCGCGCTCCAGGTCGGCGAGCTGCTTGTGGAGGGTGGCGAGGTCGCCGTTCGCGTTCTTCAGCAGGGTGTCGACGTCACCGGCGAGTTCGGCGGCTTCGGCGGCGTCGTCCTTGAGCCTCTTCAGCTGCGGGCAGGTGTCGGGGAGCGGCACCGCACCGGTCGTGCAGGTCTTCGCGTAGACATCGGCGGCGCCGGTGGAGACGCGCTGGGTGACGGTGGCGGCGGCCGGGGCCGCCTTGGCGAAGGCTTCGAGGTGGTTGTCGACGACCCGGGCGGTGTCGGCGACGAGTTCGGCGCTGTCCGCGAGGCTCTTGGGGTCCTTGAGGAAGGGGCGGGCCTTGTCGGCGGCGCCGCCGACCTTGTCCGCGAGCTTCTGGGTGCCGGCCGCGATGTCCTTCGTACCCGTTTCCAGCTGTCCGGCGGCCACGTTGAGCTTCTTCAGTCCGCCGGTGAGCTGGCCGTTCTTCTCCTTGGCCGTGTCCAGGCCGTCGGCGAGGTCCTTGGCGCCCTTCTGTGCCTTGCCCGCCCCGTCCGTGAGCTTGTCGGCTCCGTCGGCGGCCTCGGCGGTCTTGCCGTGCAGGTCGGAGAAGTTCACGAAGATCTTGTCGAGGAAGCCGCGGGAGGCGTTGGTGGACGCCGCGGAGCGGACCTCGGAGAAGACGGTGCGCGAGATCGAGCCCACGATGTAGTTGTTCGCGTCGTTGGTGCGGACCTGGAGGGCTCCGGTGGCGGGGTCCTCGCCGGAGCTGGAGGCGATCTTCGCGCTGAAGTCGGCGGGCATGGTGAGGGAGAGGTAGTAGGTACCGTTCTCCAGCCCCTCGGCCGCCTCCTCGGCGCTCACCTCGCGCCAGTCGAAGGTCTTGCTGTCGTGCAGCTTGCGGGTGATCTCGCCGCCGGCGTCGATCTGCTTCCCGTCCACGGTCGCGCCCCGGTCGGAGTTGACGAGGGCGACCGGCACCTTGTCGAGACGGCTGTACGGATCCCAGAAGGACCAGAGGTACAGGGCTCCGTAGAGCAGCGGCAGCAGGAGCAGCGAGACGAGGGCGGCCCGGGGCAGCTTCCCCCGCCCGAACCGCTTCAGCTCAAGCGCGGCCAGTTTCGGCGAGCGCATCGTCGTCCCCCTTCGTGTCGGGCGTGGCGTGGGCGGCGTCCGCGTCGTCGGCGGCGTCCGCGATGACGGCGGCGTCGGCGGTGGCCTCGGCCGCGTCGGAGCCGGAGCCGGAATCAGATGCGGAGCCGGAGTCGGAGTCGGAGTCGGATTCCTGCGGGCTGGTGGCCTGGATGCCCCAGGTGACCCTCGAGTCCTTGGGCCGGGGCACCACGACGGATCCTGCGGCGGGTTCCGCGGCCGGGCCGGCGGTGGAGTCCTCGGCCGGAGCCGCGGCGGGTTCCGCCACCGGGCCGGTGCGCAGGACCGTCACGTCGGACGGGGCCTCGCTGCACACCGCGAGGACGGTGGTCCCACCGGCGGCGAGGGAGCGCAACAGGTCCCAGGCTTCGGCGCGCTCGGTGTCCGAGAGCTTGAGGTCCAGGTCGTCCACGGCCAGCAGGCGCGGCGAGCCGAGCAGCGCGATGGCCACCGACAGCCGTACGGATTCCAGCCGTTCCAGGTCGCGTACGGAGGTGCGCGGCCCCTTCGGCAGGGTGGCGACGTCCAGTCCGGCGGCGGCCAGCGCGGCGTCGATCCGGGTCGCGGTGGAGGTGCGGCGCTCCTCGCGCGGCCGGAGCAGGGCGCGGACGGGGCCGTCGTAGCGGCGCTGGAGGAGGGCTCCCTCGCGCAGTTGCTCGGCGACGGTGAGGGCCTGGTCGAGGTCGTTGACCCCGGGGACCGGGCCGAGGGCGGCGATGCGGCGGACCGCGGCCATCTTCTTCGGCAGCCGGTGGCGGCCGATCTCGGCGTGGCCCTCGGTGGGCTTCATCCGGCCGGTGAGGGCGAGGAGCAGGCAGGTCCGCCCGCTGCCGGAGGGGCCTTCGACCGCGATGAGCGAGCCGGGCGCCGCGTCGATCCCGACGCCCCGGAACACCCAGCCGCGCGGGCCCTTGACTCCGAAGTCCTCGGCTCTGACGGCCGCGCCGTGCGGGCTGTCCACGCCCTCCCCCTTCTTTTGAACTGACCAGTCAGTTCAAAAACTAGCATCCTCGTCCGCACCCGCTGCGCAGGGGGCGGCAGTTGCCCGGCCACGAGCCCGGATCGGGGGACGAAACCGCAGGTCAGCGCGATTGTCAGTGGGGGCCGTCACGATGGGGACACGTCACTCAAGACCAGCTCAACCCGTAGGAGCTACACCAGGCAGCGCGAAGCGCACGCAACGACAGGAGGTTCGTCATGGCCACACCGTCCCCGTCCCCTGTCCACCCCGTCCCCCGGAAGTCGGCGGCACCACCCGCCGCCCTCGACCTGCTCGCCAAGGCCCACGAGGGCCTGGCCGAAGCCGCCCGGCTGACCCGGCCCCACGAGCGGTACGCCACCGCCCACCTCGCCGCGCTGCGCGCCGCCGCGGCCGTGCTCGCCGCGCGCGGGCGGCCCGAGCCCGTGCACCCGCGGCGCAGGCCGCGGATCCGCAGCGCGTGGGAGGTGCTCCCGGAGATAGCGCCCGAACTGACCGAGTGGAGCGCGCTCTTCGCCTCCGGCGCGGCCCGCCGGGCGCGGGCGGAGGCCGGCATAGCGAGCGCGGCCACCGGCCGGGACGCGGACGATCTGGTGCGTGCCGTCGCGATGTTCCTGCGCCTGGTGGAGCGGATGCTCGCGCTCCGCCCGCCGGCGCCGGCCGGCCCGGCCCGGAGCCTGCCGCTGCCGCGGACGGAGCGTCCGGACGCGGGATGACCTGCCCGGCAGTCGGAGGCCATAGGGTGGGCAGCGACCGCTCACCCAACGCGCCGAGGAGCCATCAGCCGTGTCGGACACTTCCCGCCCCCGCGCCTCCCTCCGCACCGCCGTGGTGTGGGAGGTCCTCAAGGAGGCGCTCGACCGCCGGGTGAAGGCGACCGGGCGGGACGTGCTGGACGTACTCGACACGGGTGGCGGTACCGGGAAGTTCGCCGTCCCGGTGGCCCACCTCGGCCACCGGGTCACCGTGGTCGACCCGAGCCCCAACGCGCTGTTCGGACTGGAGCGCCGGGTCGCCGAAGCGGGCGTGGCCGATCTGGTCCGCGGGGTGCAGGGCGACGCGCAGGGCCTGCTCGATGTCGTCGAGCGCGATTCCTACGACGTGGTGATCTGCCACGGCGTGCTGGAGTACGTGGACGACCCGGCCGAGGGCGTGGCCAACGCCGTGGCCGCCCTGCGCCCCGGCGGCATCCTCAGCCTGCTCGGCGCCGGACTCGGCGGGGCCGTGCTGGCGCGCGCCCTGGCCGGGCACTTCACGGAGGCCCGTACGGCCCTGACCGACCCGGCCGGCCGCTGGGGCTCGGGCGATCCGGTGCCGCGCCGCTTCACCGCCGAGCAGCTTTCCGCCCTGGTCTCCGAGGCGGGTCTGTCCGTGGGCGCGGTGCACGGGGTCCGGATCTTCGCCGACCTCGTTCCGGGTGTTCTGGTCGACACCGAGCCCGGCGCCGTCGAGGCCCTGCTGCGCCTGGAAGAGGCCGCCGCCGAGCTTCCCGCGTTCCACGCGGTCGCCACGCAACTGCACGTTCTCGGCGAGAAGCACGCCTGATCTGCGGAGCAGAGGGGAACGCGGTGCGCCACTCACCCTCCGAACCGGCGTCGTGACCCGTATGATCGGGGTCAGCGCCCGGCATGCCGAGCGGACCTCTGGGGAATAACGCCCTCAGTGGGCCGTTCAAGACGGCGCTGAGCATTCCCCAAGCGGTACTTTTTACGGGCAGTGTTTTTTAGAACGTGGCGTAGAGGGCGGGTATCACGGGGGCGATTCCCCGCCTATCCTGAAGGGGACCCCTGGTCGCTCCCCCCCGCGACCGACGGATGAGGAGGACTCCCGTGCCGCTCTCGGAGCACGAGCAGCGAATGCTCGAGCAGATGGAGCGAGCGCTGTACGCCGAAGATCCCAAATTCGCTACAGCGCTTGAGGGAAGCGGACTGCGCACGTACACCCGGCGACGGGTCTACCAGGCAGTCGCAGGCATTGTGGTGGGTATCGCGCTCCTCATGACCGGTGTGATCGTGCCGAACGTACTGTGGATCAGCGTGGTGGGATTCCTCGTCATGCTGGGTTGTACGGTGCTCGTGGTCACCGGTTGGCGCAAGGCACCCAAGCCTGGTGAGCAGCCCGCCTCCGGTAGTGCAGGCGGTTCGCCCCAAGGGCAGAACCGGCAGCGTCGGTCGATGATGGGCCGTATCGAGGAACGGTGGCAGCGCCGCCGTGACGAACAGGGGCAATAGCCCCACCGGCAGACTCGGGTGAAGGGACGGCCGCCGGAAGGCGGCCGTCCCTTCACCGCTGTCCCGACTCACTGCTGTCCCGACTCGCCGATTCCGCGCCGGATCACGGCTTCTGGGACATGATGATCAGATGAGTGTGCTCCCCCTGGTCTTCACCAGCGGCTGGGCCAGTGGGATCAACGCGTACGCCGTGGTCCTGCTGCTCGGCATCTTCGGCAGGACCGGCCTGACCGACGAGGTCCCCGCGTCCCTGCAGCGCACCGACGTGCTGATCGTGGCGGGAGCCCTCTTCCTCTGCGAGGCGGTCGCCGACAAGATCCCGTACGTGGACTCCCTGTGGGACACCGTCCACACCGTGATCCGCCCGGTGTCCGGAGCGGTGGTCGGCGCACTGCTGGCCGGGCAGAGCGGCTCGCTCTCCGACATCACCGCCGGCGCGGTCGGCGGCACCACCGCCCTGGCCAGCCATTTCGTCAAGGCCGGCACCCGCATGGCGATCAACACCTCGCCCGAGCCGTTCAGCAACGTCATCGTGAGTACCGCCGAGGACCTCGGCGTGGGCGGGATCGTCACCTTCGCGATGTTCAATCCGGAGGCCGCCGCGATCATCTGCGCCGTCCTGCTGATCATCGGACTCGTCCTGCTGATCTACCTCTGGGCCAGGATCCGGCGCTTCCTGCGCCGCCGCGCCCAGCGCCGCGAGGAGAAGAGGCTCGCCGCCGAGGTAGCCCGGGTCGCTCGATAGGCTCAGCGCATGGCACGAATTGCGGTGATCGGCGCCGGGATGGGCGCGATGGCGACGGCGGCACGACTGGCCGTGGCCGGACATCAGGTGACGGTGTACGAGCGCGGGACGACCTACGGCGGAGCCGTGGGCCGCTACGCCCGCGACGGCTTCGTCTTCGACACCGGCCCCGGGCTGGTGCACCTGCCCGCCGTCTACCGCGATCTGTTCGTCAAGACCGGCAAGCGCCCGCTGGAGGAGTGCGCGGAACTGGTCCAGATCGACCCCGCCGTCCGCTACCTCCTCCCGGACGGCCGTACGCTCACCTTCCCCGGCGGCTCGCACGGCGGCGCCGCCGCCGCCGTGGACGCGGCCTTCGGGCCCGGCTCCGGGGACCGCTGGAGCGCGGTCCTGGGCCGCGCCCGGGACGCCTGGGACGCCACCCGCCGGCCGCTCCTGGAGGAGCCGCTGCGCGCGGACCACTCCGCGCTCGGCCGCGACCCGTACCCCGCGCTGCGCGGCAGCGGGCTGCTGCGCCGCCGGCCGCCGACCCTGGCCGAGGTCGCCGCCCGCGAGCTCGGCGGCGGCGGCTTCGACGAGCTGCTCACCTCGCGCGTGCGGGCCTACGGGGTCGATCCGGCGACCGCGCCCGCCTCGGCGGCGGTGCTGCCCTACATGGAGCAGACCTTCGGCAGCTGGTACGTGCGCGGCGGGACCCGGGAGCTGGCCAGCGCCGTGTACGAGCGGTGCCTGGAGCGGAAGGTCGCCTTCGAGTTCGGCGCGACGGTGCGCGAGGTCCTCGTGCGGGACGGCCGGGCGGCCGGGCTGCGCCTGGCCGACGGCACCGAGGTGACGGCCGACCACGTGGTCTGCGCGGCCGACCCCCGGCTGGTGAAGATGCCGACCGCCCTGGACGCCGCACCCGCCCGTACGGAACCCGCACATTGGTACACCCTGTTCGCCGCGCTGCGCGGGGCCCGCGAGGACGGGGCCGCGCACCGCACGCTGGTCGGCCCCGTCACCGTGCTGCGCCCCGACGACCCCGCCACCCGGCCGGACGCCGAACACGAGGCGGTCACCGTGCACGCCGTGGTGACGGCGGGAGCGGCGGCCGCTCCGTCCGCCGAGGACCTGCTGACGGCGGCCGCCCGCGTCGTCCCCGGGCTGCGGGAGCGGCTGCTGTGGCACGAGCTGCGCACCCCGGCCGATGTCCGCTCGGACACGGGCTCGGTGGACGGCCGGGTCCCCGCGCCCTCACTGGCCGGTGCCGGGGGCCGGATGCTGCACCCCGCGAACACCACCGGCGTACCCGGTCTCTACCTGGCCGGCGGCTGGGCACACCCGGGCGGCGGGCTGGCGCACGCCGGGATGACCGGGGCCCTGGTGGCCGGGCTGATCGTGGAGGGCGCGGACTTCCGCGGCTCGCGGTAGGCCGGATCAGGTCCTAGGGGGTGTCTTGCCGATCAGGCCGGGCTCGCGGCGTCTGGCACCGCGCCTCGCCGCGTTGTCGTCACTCGCCGACGCTCCGCGTCGACTCCCTCCTCCGCCTTGCGATGCACGGCACCAGACGCCGCTCCCTGATCCGGCC
>NZ_JBHWMB010000144.1:0-8742 GCF_042730015.1 Streptomyces sp. NPDC059957
AGGGACCGGCCCGCACCGAAAGGACACTGGACTGCCGGGCTCCCACCGGCACTCGTCGAAGCCACCGACTGGCCCGCAGCACAGGCGCACCCCCCGCCCCCGAATCAATCCCCCAGCCGGCATGACCCGAGGCCTTCCACCACCCCGGACCAACGGGGCAGGATCTCAGCCATGGCAGCAACATCAGGATCCGCCCACCGCGTCGCCCCTCCGCTCGCCGGGGGCGAGCGCGAGACGCTCCGCGCGTACCTCGACTTCCACCGGGCCACCCTCGCCTGGAAGTGCGAGGGCCTCAGCGACGAGGAGTTGCGCCGTCAGGCGTCCCCGCCCTCCACACTGTCCCTGCTCGGGCTGGTCCGGCACATGGCGGAGGTGGAGCGGCACTGGTTCCGGCGCACCTTCGGCGGGGCGGAGGTCCCCCACCTGTGGTCGGACACCCACGACTTCCAGGCCGCCTACGACGCCTCCGACTCGACCCGCGCCGAGGCCTTCGCGGCCTGGCGCGCGGAGGTCGAGCACGCCCGCACGGTGGAGGCGGCCGCCGAGTCCCTCGACGTGACGGTGCGCGTCGAGAAGTGGGAGGAGGACGCCTCGCTGCGCCTGCTCATGCTGCACATGATCCATGAGTACGCCCGCCACAACGGCCACGCGGACTTCCTCCGCGAGGCCGTCGACGGCGCCACGGGCGCCTGAGACCCCCCGCCCCTGCCCCCGCCCCGCTCACCCCCGGTCCGTCTGCACCTCCGCCAGGAATCCGGTGACCAGCTCCGCCCACTCCCGCGGAAGCTCGGCGAACGGCAGGTGGCCGGTGGCCAGTTCGGCCCACCGGGCTCCCGGCAGCGCGTCCGCGAGCTCCCGCTGGACCTCCAGCGGTACGAGCCGGTCGGCGGTGGTCGCGATGACGAGCGCGGGTACGTCGATCCGCGCGAGGTCGGCTCGCAGATCCGCCCCCTTCACCAGTGCGGCGTGGTCCCCGCCGCCGGGCGGCAAGGAGGCCTCGGTGGCCCGTACGACCTCCTCCACCTGCTCACCGGTCAGCCCCTCGAGCACCTGCGGGCTGAGGGCGAGCGGGACCAGGAGGCGCGCGAGCAGCTCGCTCTCCCCGCGGCGGGCCAGCTCGGCCCAGAGGTCGGTGATGAGCCCGAGCCGGTGGCCGGCGCGGGCGAAGCTCGCCGTGAGCACCAGCGCGGTGACCCGCTGCGGGTACCGGGCGGCGATGCGCGCGGCGACGTTCCCGCCGAGGGAGTAGCCGAGCACGGCGAACCGGTCCAGCCCCTCGGCGTCGGCGGCGGCCACCAACTGGTCCGCGAGCTCGTCCAGTTCGAGCGGCCGCGCGGCGCGCGGGGTGCCTCCCGTTCCCGGGTAGTCGACGCCGACGACGCTGTGGCCTGCGGCCAGGGCGTCGAGGATCGGCCCGAAGTTCGACTCGACCGAGCCCCCTCCGCCATGGGCGAGGAGCAGGCCGGGACCTCCGCTCTCCTTGCGGACGGTACGGGCGTAGGTGCTGGTCAGTGCAGCGCTCATGAGATCCCCTTGAGTTTCGTAGCGGTCGCTACAGAAAGAACCGTACATGCTTTAACTAGCGATCGCTACAGAATTCTTGATCTTGTACGGCGCCGTACGGGTCGACAGCGCGTCAGCTCCGCCCCACCCGGCGGAAGTCCAGCTACAGCACCGACGAGGGCGGCGCCTGCGTGGAGGTCGCCGCCCACACCACCTCGGTGCACGTCCGCGACTCCAAGGTCACCGAGGGCCCGGTCCTGACCGTGGCCCCCGCCGCCTGGGCCGCATTCCTCGACGCCGCGTCCTAGGCGGCGCCGGGGCCACTGCCCAGGAGGGACTTGTGCGCCCGCTTGGCCTCGCGCTTGAACCGCTTGCGCAGCTCCCCGCTGCGACTGCCACGCGTCTTCATGGCGTGGCAGTTGGGGCACAAGGCGATCATGTTCTTCGGATGGTCCCGCCCTCCCTCGGAGAGGGGCTTGACGTGGTCGACCTCAAGGATCGGCTCGCCGTCGTTCGTCACGTCGGCGGGCATCCCTCCGCACTCGGGGTTCTCGCACGTCCCGCCGGACCGGTCCAGCACCGCCCGCCGGGCTTCAGGGTCCCGGACGGGCTCGTTCACCGTACGCTCGGCCCATTCGGTTTCCCGTCCGCGCCGCGCCTCGCACACTCGCCGGTACCGCTCTGCCGGATCGAACACGGCCCGCAGGCGCCTGGCGGCGAACTCGGTGAAGAAGTCGGCGTCTTCACCGCCGAGTCGGGTGAGGTCGTGCCACATGGTCCCGAAGACGTCGCCGACCGAGGGCGGCAGGTCCCACGAGGACAACGGCTCGGCAACGGTCGTCCACAGGACGCGGCGCCGTCGCGCCAGTTCCAAGCCGTCCGTGGGGTCGTAGTACGCGTCGCCCGCGACAACACCCACGTGAATGCCGATCGTGGCCTTGCTGGCGACCACGACGTGCCCGGGGGCCATCTCGGTGACGAACCGGTAGATCTCCCCGCCCACCCGACCGGCATCGGCATCCGGCCGCGCCCGGCGGACGATGCTCTTGGCGGGCTCCCGCTCGGTACCGGCCGGGATCTCCGGGATGTCCTCGTGCGCCAGCGAACAGTAGCCGCCGTCGAGCCACGGGCCGACCCAATCCCGGTTGGTGACCGCGTGGTACGGGCGTATGGACCACACCCGGTGGTCGGCATCAGCAGGCATGATCCAATGCTAGCCACTGGGCTCCCATTGACCACGTGAGGCCCCGCACGGGAAGCTGATGCCCACTCAAACTATCGGCGCTGGGGGGAAATTGACCAGCCAGAATCTGCACATCGGGCCGGACGCGGCAGCGGACCGCTACCGCTTGCTCCGGTCCATCGGGCGCGGCGGGGAGGCCGTGCTCTATCTCGCGGAGATCGAGCTCGCGGGAGGATCCGAGCCCGTCGTCGTGAAGGTGCTCGACTCCAAGACCACGATCACCCCGGACGTCTTCGACCGGATCAGCCAGAAGTGGAACGAGCAGGCGGAACTGCTGCGCTTCGTCCACCGGCCCGGCGTCGTGGGCGTACGGGAGCACTTCGAGGGGCCGCCGATCCACCGGCCCGGGGAATCCTCGACGCTGACCGGACGGGCCCTGGTCCTGGTCATGAACCACGTCGACGGGCTCGACCTGCGCGACTGGCGGGCCGAGCGGACCCTCGCCACGGCCGCCGAACGGCGCGAAGTGATGCGCACGCTCGAGCAGTTGGCCGACGTACTGGACTGGCTGCACTCGGGGAAGGCCACCCCCTCCGGGCGTCAGGTGATCCACGGCGACCTGTCCCCCGGCAATGTCATGGTCGACGCGCACGGGCAGGCCACCCTGGTGGACTTCGGCCTCAGCAAGCTGACCGCCGATCACCAGACGGCGGAGGTGTGGTTCACCCAGGGCTACGCGGCGCCGGAGGTCTTCGAGGGGAAGCGGACCCCGGGCGCGGACCGGTACGCCTTCGGGGCCATCGCGTACTTCCTGCTGAGCGGGGAGTCCCCGCCCTCGACGCCCGAACTGCTGGCGCAGGCCCTCGTACGGCTCCCGCAGTTCGCCGTACTGGACGCGGAGCAGCGGGCGCGGATCGCCTCCATCTACGCCGCCGACCCGCTGAAGCGTCCGCTGAACCTGGCGGGCTGGATGAAGGACATCCGCCGCGCGGTGGTGTCCACCACCACGTCCACCTCCCAGCGGGTGGTCCAGGACGCGGTGCCGGTACCCGTACCGGTGCCGGCACCACCGGCGACTCCCCCGGCGGCGGCCCCGCCGAAGCCGGTGGCCCCGCCCCAGCAGCCGGCGCAGCCGCCGGCGGCTCCGACGGCGTCCCCGGCCGTCCCGGCGAGTCCCCCGGCCGGTCCCCCGGCCGCTCCCCCGGCCCAGCCGGTCTACGTGCCTCCGCCCACCGAGCCCGCGTACACCCCGCCGCCCACCGAGCCCGTCTACACCCCGCCGCCGGTCCAGGCGAGCGTGCCGCAGGGGTACGGACCGGCGCCCACCACCGTCTCCGCCGCGGAACCGGCGCCCGCGGCGTCCCCGCGCAAGAAGCGGCGGCGGACCGGGCTGGTGCTCGGGGCGCTGCTCGCCGTCCTGGTGCTGGCGGGCGGCGCGGTGGCCGGCGTAAAGCTGCTCGGGGACAAGAAGGACGCGGACGGATCGAACACGGCGTCCGGCGGGGACAAGGCGGCCTCCTCCCCCGCCGCCCCCGAGGAGCCGGCCCCCACCCCCACCCCGACGCCGACTCCGACTCCGAGCCCGTCTGAGTCCGGCGACCCGACGGCCCAGCCCACGGCGACCGGCTCCCAGCCCCCGTCGGGGGTCGCGCCGGGAGTCAATGCCGCCGATCTGACCGTCATGAGCCCGGTGACGGACCTGGGCGGGTTCGAGGTCCGGCCGGCCAAGATCGACACCAAGGAGTACGGGGCGGCGTTCGTCGCCGAGCGCCGCTGCTACAGCGACACGTACACCGAGTTCGACCTCAACCGCGCCTGGAAGAAGCTCGACTTCATCGTGGGCATCGACGACGGCTCGACCAACGAGAAGGGGCGGATCAGCTTCTCCCTCGACGGCCGGCCCGCCGGCTTCTCCGAGCTCGTGCAACTGGGCAAGCCGATCACCCACACCCTTGACGTGAGCGGCGCCCTGCGGCTGCGGATCAAGGTGGACAAGGGCTGCGACAACGGCACCGTCGTCATCGCCGCCCCCACGCTCAAGCGCTGAGACCGCGAAGGCCCCGCACCGGAGATCCGGTGCGGGGCCTTCGCGTACGTACGGTGGGGCTATTCGGATACGCCCAGGCGCTCCAGGATGAGCTCCTTGACGCGTGCCGCGTCGGCCTGGCCGCGGGTGGTCTTCATGACCGCTCCGACCAGTGCGCCGACGGCGGCGATCTTGCCGCCGCGGATCTTGTCGGCGATGCCCGCGTTGCCCGCGATGGCCTCGTCCACGGCCGCGCCGAGCGCGCCCTCGTCCGAGACGACCTTCAGGCCGCGCTTCTCGACGACCTCGTCCGGGGTGCCCTCGCCGGCGAGCACGCCTTCGAGGACCTGGCGGGCCAGCTTGTCGTTGAGCTCGCCGCCCGCCACCAGGGCCGCGACGCGCGCGACCTGGACGGGGGTGATGGGCAGCTCGTCGACGACGACGCCCTGCTCGTTGGCGTTGCGCGCCAGCTCGCCCATCCACCACTTGCGGGCGGCGGTCGAGTCGGCGCCGGCCTCGATGGTGGCGACGATGGAGTCCACCGCGCCCGCGTTGAGGATCGACTGCATGTCGTGCTCGGTGACGCCCCACTCCTGGAGGAGGCGGTTGCGGCGCACGCGCGGCATCTCCGGCAGGCCGGAGCGCAGCTCCTCGACCCAGGTGCGGGCCGGGGCGATCGGGACGAGGTCGGGCTCCGGGAAGTACCGGTAGTCCTCGGCGTTGTCCTTGATGCGGCCGGCCGTGGTGGAGCCGTCCTCCTCGTGGAAGTGCCGGGTCTCCTGCACGATCGAGCCGCCGGAGGAGAGCACCGCCGCGTGCCGCTGGATCTCGAAGCGGGCCGCGCGCTCGACGGAGCGCAGCGAGTTGACGTTCTTCGTCTCGCTGCGGGTGCCGAACTCGGACTCGGGGGTGGGGCGCAGCGACAGGTTGACGTCGCAGCGCATCTGGCCCTTGTCCATGCGGGCCTCGGAGACGCCGAGCGCCTTGATGACCTCGCGCAGTTCGGCGACGTACGCCTTGGCCACCTCGGGGGCGCGCTCGCCGGCGCCCTCGATCGGCTTGGTGACGATCTCGATGAGGGGGATGCCGGCGCGGTTGTAGTCCAGCAGCGAGTGGGACGCGCCGTGGATGCGGCCGGTGGCGCCGCCGACGTGCAGCGACTTGCCGGTGTCCTCCTCCATGTGGGCGCGCTCGATCTCCACGCGGAAGATCTCGCCGTCCTCCAGCTGGACGTCGAGGAAGCCGTTGAAGGCGATCGGCTCGTCGTACTGGGAGGTCTGGAAGTTCTTCGGCATGTCCGGGTAGAAGTAGTTCTTCCGGGCGAAGCGGCACCACTCGGCGATCTCGCAGTTCAGCGCGAGACCGATCTTGATGGCGGACTCGATGCCGATCTCGTTGACGACCGGCAGCGCGCCGGGCAGGCCGAGACAGACCGGGCAGGTCTGCGAGTTGGGCTCGGCGCCCAGCTCGGTCGAGCAGCCGCAGAACATCTTGGTCTTCGTGCCGAGCTCGACATGGACCTCGAGGCCCATGACGGGGTCGTACGACGCGAGGGCGTCCTCGTACGACAGCAGTTCAATGGCAGTCACAGTGGAAATTTCCCTCTCAGCCCAGCAGGACGTCGTCGTCGCCGAGACGCTTCAGTTCGCGGTACAGGATCGCGAGGCCGGTGACGATGGCGGCGGCGGACACGACGGCGTCGATCAGCTTCAGCGTGTCGTGCTCGGTGCGGGCCTTCTTGGCCTGCTTGACGACGCTGAGGGCACCGAAGGCGGTGGTGCCGATCGACAGGTACGTACCGGACTTGGACTTCCTGAAGCCCTTGGCCTTGGACAGCGCACTCGTATTGGAACTCACAGCGACGGAGCCTCCTCAAGCAGCGGGTGACCCCAGCGCTCGACGAAGGCGGCCTCGACTGCGGCACCCACCTTGTACAGGCGGTCGTCCTTCATCGCCGGGGCGATGATCTGGAGCCCGACCGGGAGACCGTCCTCCGGGGCCAGGCCGCAGGGCAGCGACATGGCGGAGTTGCCGGCCAGGTTGGTCGGGATGGTGCACAGGTCGGCGAGGTACATCGCCAGCGGGTCGTCGGTGCGCTCACCGATCGCGAAGGCGGTGGTGGGCGTCGTCGGGGAGACGATCACGTCGACCTGCTCGAAGGCCTTCTCGAAGTCCCGCGTGATGAGCGTGCGGACCTTCTGGGCGGAGCCGTAGTACGCGTCGTAGTAGCCGGAGCTGAGCGCGTACGTACCGAGGATGATGCGGCGCTTGACCTCGTCGCCGAAACCGGCTTCGCGGGTCAGGGCGGTGACGTCCTCGGCGGACTTGGTGCCGTCGTCGCCGACGCGCAGGCCGTAGCGCATGGCGTCGAAGCGGGCCAGGTTCGAGGAGCACTCGGACGGCGCGATGAGGTAGTACGCGGCCATCGCGAGGTCGAAGGACGGGCAGTCCAGCTCGACGATCTCGGCGCCGAGCTCGCCCAGGAGGGCGACGGACTCGGTGAACCGCTGGACGACGCCGGCCTGGTAGCCCTCGCCGGCGAACTGCTTGACGACACCGACGCGCAGGCCGGCGACGGAGCCGTTTCGGGCCGCCTCGACGACCGGCGGGACCGGGGCGTCGATGGAGGTCGAGTCCATCGGGTCGTGGCCGGCGATGACCTCGTGGAGGAGGGCCGCGTCCAGGACCGTACGGGCGCAGGGGCCGCCCTGGTCGAGGGAGGAGGAGAAGGCCACCATGCCGTAGCGGGAGACGCCGCCGTAGGTGGGCTTCACGCCGACGGTGCCGGTGAGGGCGGCGGGCTGGCGGATCGAGCCGCCGGTGTCCGTGCCGATGGCCAGCGGCGCCTGGAAGGCGGCGAGCGCGGCCGCGGAGCCGCCGCCGGAGCCGCCGGGGACCCGGGTGAGGTCCCAGGGGTTGCCGGTGGGCCCGTAGGCGCTGTTCTCGGTGGAGGACCCCATGGCGAACTCGTCCATGTTGGTCTTGCCGAGGATGACGACGTCGGCTTCCTTCAGCTTGCGCGTCAGGGTGGCGTCGTACGGCGGGATCCAGCCTTCGAGGATCTTCGAACCCACGGTGGTCGGGATCCCGACGGTGGTGAAGATGTCCTTGAGGGCGAGCGGTACGCCGGCCAGCGGGCCGAGCTTCTCGCCGCGCTCGCGCTTGGCGTCGACGGCGGCCGCCTGGGCCAGCGCGCCCTCGCGGTCGACGTGCAGGAAGGCGTTGACCTTCTCGTCGGTCGCCTCGATGCGGGCCAGGTGGGCCTCGGTGACCTCGACGGCCGTGAGCTCGCCGGAGGCGATCTTCTCGGCGGTCTGTGCGGCGGTGAGCCTGATGATGTCGATGGTGCTGTTGATGTCAGCCATGGTGATTAGTCCTCCCCCAGGATCTGCGGCACCTTGAAACGCTGCTGCTCCTGGGCGGGAGCGCCGGAAAGCGCCTGCTCGGGGGTGAGCGACGGACGGACCTCGTCCGCGCGCATGACGTTCGTCAGCGGCAGCGGGTGGGAGGTCGGCGGGACGTCTTGGTCGGCGACCTCGGAAACGCGGGCGACCGCGCCGATGATGTCGTCGAGCTGTCCAGCGAAGTGGTCGAGCTCTTCGCTCTTCAGCTCCAGACGTGCCAGCCGAGCGAGGTGGGCGACCTCCTCGCGCGTGATGCCAGGCATGCAGCGATCCTCTGGGGGTTCGAGTGTGTAGGTTTCGGCCCCAATCCTATGGGGCCCCGCCCCCGCCCGGCGCCCCGGTTTACCCCCGGGGCGGTACGAAGCCCCCGCGCGGGCCGATTTCCGCTGCGCGACGGGGCCGCCTGCGGCGGCTTGTACGGAGCCCCGAGCCCGTGCCCGGCTGCGCGCGGCCGCTGCGCGGGGCAGAGTCCCCGCGGCAACCCTCGCCGCTGCGCGGGGCAGAGTCCCCTACCCGCCCTTCGCCCGTTCCCCGGGCTGCGCCCGGACCCCCTGGGGCTCCGCCCCAGACCCCGCGCCTCAAACGCCGGCGAGGCTGGATGTACCCAGCCCGGGGGTCCGGGGGCC
>NZ_JBHWMB010000145.1:0-1542 GCF_042730015.1 Streptomyces sp. NPDC059957
ACCCACCCCCCCCCCCACCCTCCTACCGCCCGCCCCACCCCCCCCCCGCGCGGCCATAACACCAGGGGAGGGGCCAACCGGCATCTCCCGCAGCGGCGTTCGGATTCCTACGGTGTCGCTTACCCCCACCGAACCGAGGAGATCCCCCATGCTCAAGCGACACGCCCGCGCGGCGTGTACCGCCCTGGCCGCCGCCGGGCTGCTGCTGGCCGCCACCGGCGCCGTTGCCACCGCCGCCCCCGCGGACTCTGCCGACACCGCACGCCCGCAGAAGTCGGCCTCCGCCACCCTGCGCACCACAGAAGCTCCTCCCGAGCTGCTCACCGCCATGCAGCGCGACCTCGGCCTGACCCCCACACAGGCCAAGGCCCGGCTGGCCCACGAGGCAGAGGCGGGGGCCACCGCCGCCAGGCTGCAGGCCCGGCTCGGCGCGGCCTTCGCCGGAGCCTGGCTGGACGGTGCCGACGCGGGGACCCTGACCGTGGCCACCACCCGGGCCGCCGACACCGCATCGATACGGGCCACCGGGGCCCGGGCGAAGCTGGTCAGCCGCTCCCTGGCCGACCTGGACACCGCGAAGGCCGCGCTCGACCGGGCCGCCACCGCCGGGACCCCGGTCCGCTACGTCGACCCGCGCGGCAACACCCTGGTCGTCGAGGAGACCCGGCCCGGAGCCGCGGCCGGCCTGCTGGCGGCCACCGGGACCGACCCGGCACTGGTCACGGTGGTCCGTACCGACGAGGCCCCGCGCCCGCTGTACGAACTGCGCGGCGGGGACGCGTACTACATGAACGGCAGCGGCCGCTGCTCGGTGGGCTTCCCGATCACCAAGGGCACGGTGAACGGCTTCGCCACCGCCGGGCACTGCGGGCGGGCCGGGACCACCACCAGCGGCTTCAACCAGGTCGCCCAGGGCTCCTTCCAGGCCTCCGTCTTCCCCGGCAACGACATGGCCTGGGTGGCGGCGAACGCGAACTGGACCTCCACCCCCTACGTCAAGGGCAGCGGCGGGACGAACGTGCAGGTCACCGGCTCGGTGCTGCAACCCGTCGGGGCCTCGGTGTGCCGCTCCGGATCGACCACCGGCTGGCACTGCGGGACCATCCAGCAGCACAACACCAGCGTCACCTACCCCGAGGGCACCATTTCCGGCGTCACCCGCACGACGGTCTGCGCCGAGCCCGGTGACTCCGGCGGCTCCTACATCTCCGGCAGCCAGGCCCAGGGCGTGACCTCGGGCGGCTCAGGCAACTGCTCCAGCGGCGGAACCACCTTCTTCCAGCCGCTGAACCCGATCCTGTCCTCCTACGGCCTGACCCTCAAGGTCACCGGAACCGACCCGGGCCCCGGCCCCGGAAACCCCGATCCCGGCGGCACCTGGAAGGCCGGCTCCGTCTACGCGGCCGGCGCCACCGTCACCTACGGCGGCGCGAGCTACCGCTGCATCCAGGGCCACCAGGCCCAGACGGGCTGGGAGCCGCCGGTGGTGCCGGCGCTCTGGCAGCGGCTGTAGGTCGCCCGACGGACAGGAGGCGCCGTGGC
>NZ_JBHWMB010000145.1:1552-8735 GCF_042730015.1 Streptomyces sp. NPDC059957
TTTGTGTTTTGCTCGATGACCGGGAGTTCCGTTGTTTCCAAAGGGGGGAACCACGGCGCCTCCGGCGCTTCCCGGGCGGCTCAGGGGGTGCCTGGGCCGCTCTTCACGGTCGTCCAGCTGCCGCCCTTCACCGCGTACACCGTCAGCCGGCGGTTGACCGTGTCGCCGTACTCGTCGAAGGCCACACGACCGGTGACGCCGTCGAACGCCAGCCCCGACACGGCCTGCGGCATCTTCGCCCGGGCGTCCGCGGGCAGGGCCCCGCCGTGGGCCTCCACCACGGCCTTCACCGCCTCGATGACGGCCCAGGCCGCGTCGTACGCGTAGGGGCCGTAGGAACCGGCCGCTTCCGGGTACCCGGCCTCCTCGTACTGCTTGAGGAATTCCTGTCCCTTTGCCAGGTCCTCGGCAGGAACGCCGATGCCCGTGGCGAGATCGCCCTCGGCCTTCGTGTTCGTCGTGAGGAACTGCTGGTCGAAGATGCCGTCGCCGCCCATGAGGGGGACGCTCACGCCCGCCTGCTTGAGCTGCTCGGAGAGCGGTCCGGCGGTGTCGTAGTAGCCGCCGAAGTACACGGCATCGGCGCCGGATCCCCGGATCTGGGAGGCCAGGTAGGAGAAGTCGCCTTGCCCGGGATCGACCCGGTCCGTGCCCACCACGGTTCCGCCGAGCTTCGTGAACGCGGCGCTGAACCCGGCAGTGAGCCCGGTGCCGAAGGCGCTGCCGTCGTCGATGACGTAGAGCTTCCGCTTCCCGGCGTCGCCGTGGAGGTACCGGGCGGCGAACGGTCCCTGGTCGACGTCCGTGGCGACGGTGCGGAAGTAGCTCTTGTAGGGCCGGGACTTGGAGCCCTTGGCCCAATCGGGGCCCAGCGTCAGCACCGGGTCGGTGTTGGCCGGTGACACGTTGACCAGGTTCGCCTGTCCGAGCGGCTGCGCCATGGTCTTGGCGACGCCGGAGGTGAGTGGCCCGACGATGCCGAGCACCTTCCCGTCATCGACGAACTGCGCGGCGTTCGGCCGGCCCTTCTCGGGAGTGCCCTCGTCGTCCAGAGCCTTGATCTCGAATTTCACTCCGGGTACGTGCCCGGTGCGGTTGGAAGTCCTGACCGCCAGGTCGGCGGAGTTCTTCATGCCGACCCCCATGGCCGACAGGCCGCCGCTGAGCGGTGCGTCCACTCCGATGACCACCGTGACGGCGGAGGCCGAGGAGCCGCCTCCGGTCGTACCGCCGCCGGGCGGGGTGTCACGGGTCAGCTTCCAGGTCAGAACGGAGCCCGCTGCGAGCGTGACCATGGCCACGCCCAGAACGGCCGAGCGCCGCGTAAGGGTGCGCCGTCGGGTGGAAGCACCTTCGTCCCGCCCCCGCCGGTCGGTCCAGCCGAGCGAGATCACGTCCTCGGCCGGGGGTACGGCCACGGGCGGGGTGGTCGGCCGCTCCGGTACGGGCGGGTGGGTACCGGGCGTGGGCACAGGCTCCACGGCCGTGGGCGTCGGCAGCGGGGACGGCGGCTCCGCTTCCCGCTTGGTCGGGGCCGGAGCGGCCTCCGTCGCAGCCTCCGGGACGGGTACCGGCACGGGCTCGCGCGGGGCGGCCTCCGAGGACGTGTCCGCCCCGGACCGGGAGGACCGCAGCGCCGACGCCAGCAGCTCGGCCGCCTCGGCGGCGCCGACGCGCTGCGCCGGGTCCTTCGTGAGGAGCGCGTCCAGTACGGGCGCCAGCGGGCCGGCATGGGTCGGCGGCCGGTGGGGGCGGGTGAAGACGGCCACGGCAAGGGCGTGGAGCCCGTCGGCCTCGAACGGCGGGCGTCCCTCGATGGCGTGGTAGAGGGTGGCGCCGAGCGCCCACAGGTCGTTGGCCGGGGTCGGGCGTTTGCCCTCCAGCTGCTCCGGGGGCATGTAGTGCGGGGTGCCGATGACGGTCCCGCTCCGGCTGAGCTTGGTCGTGGCGTCCGCCAGATGGGCGATGCCGAAGTCGGTGAGGACGACGCGGTCCTTGGTCAGGAGCACGTTGTCCGGCTTGATGTCGCGGTGGATGATCCGTGCGCCATGGGCCTCGGTGAGCGCGCCGAGCAGGGCGGCCCCTATCTCCGCCACACGCTCCACGGGCAGCCGGCCCTGCCGGCGGATGGCCGCGGCGAGGGACTCTCCCCGGATGAACTCCATGACGATGACGGGGGCGCCGTGGTGCTCGACCACGTCGTGGATGGTGATGATCCCCGGGTGGCTGAGAGTGACCGCCGCGCGGGCTTCGCCGGTGAATCGCCTGAGCAGCGTCGCGCGGTCGCCGTCGTCCAGCCCCGCCGGGAAGAGGATCTCCTTGATGGCGACCTCGCGTCCGAAGAGCTGCTGGTCGACGCCGCGCCAGACCCGGCCCATGCCGCCCTGGCCGATGGCCTCGACGAGCTGGTAGCGGCCGGCGATGAGTTCGGATTTCTGCTCGGTCACGCGCACACTCTAGGACCTGTTGGACCGGTCGGGTGACGCAACCCTGGCCTGATCCCGCACCCCGTCCCGTTGGGCACGCCGAGGCAGCCGGGGCGGAACGAGCGTACGGGCCCCCGTGGCCGGGCCGGCGTGTGAATGACGGGGCGTGAAAGACGAGGTGTGAAAGACGGGGTGTGAATACCGGGACGTGATGGTGCGTGCCCGGGGGCCGCGGAGCCCCAGAGGTGCTACAACTGGGTGCGTGACCCTTCCTTGCCACTCGTGCCGGGCGTGTCGGTGCGGTCACTCCTAGGCAACAGACTGCGAAGCGTCGCCGGACAGGTGTTCGTCCTTCAGGTGGCGATCGTGGTGTTGCTCGCCGCCGGAGCGCTGCTGTCCCTGCTGCTCCAGTCGCGGCACGACATCGACCGGGAGGCACGCAACCGGTCGGTTTCCGTCGCGCAGACCTTCGCCCACTCTCTGGGCCTGCAGGACGCCCTCAAGACGTCCGATCCGTCCGCCCTCCTGCAACCCCTCGCCGAGGCGACGCGCAAGGCCGCGGGCGTGGACTTCATCGTGGTGATGGACACCAACGGCATCCGGTACAGCCATCCCCAGCCGGACCGCATCGGAAAGAAGTTCGTCGGCACGATCGAGCCCTCGCTCGCCGGACAGGTCCACACCGAGAGCGTGCAGGGTCCGCTCGGCAAGGAGATCCAGGCGGTGGTGCCGGTCACCGCTGCCGACGGCCGGGTCGTCGCACTGGTCTCGGCGGGCCTGACGGTGAAGAACGTGACCGGTGTCGTCGACCGTCAGCTCCCGGTCATCCTCCTCGCCATCGCGACCGGCCTGGCCCTGGCCACCGGCGGCACGGCCCTGATCAGCCGGCGGCTGCGCCGGCAGACCCACGGGCTCGGTACGCAGGAGATGACCCGCATGTACGAGCACCACGACGCGGTGCTCCACGCCGTCCGCGAAGGGGTTCTCATCACCGACGGCGACGGGCGGCTACGGCTGGCCAACGACGAGGCCAGACGGCTGCTCGGCCTGCCGGAGGACGCCGAGGGACGCGGTGTCGGGGACGTGCCCGGCCTGGACCGCCGGATGGCGGACCTGCTGCTGTCGGGCCGCGTGGCCACCGACGAGGTGCTCGAGGTGGGCGACCGGCTGCTCGTGCTCAACCAGCGGCCCACCCACCCCGGGGGCCGGCGGGAGGGCGCCGTGGTCACCATCCGGGACTCCACCGAGATGCAGGTCCTGACGAGCCGGGCCGAGACGGCCCGCCGACGCCTCAAGCTGCTGTACGACGCGGGAGGCGACGTCGGAACGAGCCTCGACGTGGTGCGGACGGCCGAGGAGCTCGCCGCCGTCGCCGTGCCCCGGTTCGCGGACTTCGTCACGGTCGACCTGGCCGACTCGGTGCTCGACGGCGAGGAACCCGGAGACGGCGCCGACATGCGGCGCACGGCGGTCAGCGGCATCCGCTCCGACCACCCCCTCTACCCGCGCGGATGGCTGATCGACTTCCTTCCGTCCACCCCTCAGGCGCGCGGCTACGGCACCGGCGAAGCAGAACTGGTGCCCGACCTGGCCGACGCGCCGGGCTGGCACGCCCAGGACCCGCCGCGAGCCCGGGCCATCGTCGATTACGGGATCCACTCGCTCATCGTGGCCCCGCTCAGGGCACGGGGCGTCGTGCTCGGCGTGGTCAACTTCTGGCGCTCGCAGAAGCCGGAGCCCTTCGACGAGGACGAGCTGTCGCTGGCCGAGGAGCTCGTCGCCCGGGCGGCGGTCAGCATGGACAACGCCCGCCGCTACACCCGTGAGCACGCCCTCGCCGAGACCCTCCAGCGCAGCCTGCTGCCGCGCGCCCTGCCCGAGCAGAGCGCCGTGGACGTGGCGCACTTCTACCTGCCCGCCCAGTCCGGGGTGGGCGGCGACTGGTTCGACGTGATCCCCCTGCCGGGCAGCCGGGTCGCGCTGGTGGTCGGAGACGTCGTCGGGCACGGACTGCACGCCGCGGCCACCATGGGGCGGCTGCGCACGGCGGTCCACAACTTCTCCACCCTCGACCTGCCGCCCGACGAGATCCTCGCCCGCCTGGACGACCTCGTGCAGCGCATCGACCGCGACGGGGCCGCCGACGACCTGGACGGCGGCGTACTGGGCGCGACCTGTCTGTACGTCGTCTACGACCCGGTGTCCCAGCGCTGCACCATGGCACGGGCAGGGCACCTGCCACCCCTCGTGGTCGCTCCCGACGGCACGACGGACATCGTGGACCTGCCGGCCGGGCCCCCGCTGGGGCTGGGCGGCATTCCCTTCGAAACCGCGGAGCTGTACCTGGCGGAAGGCAGCCAGCTCGTCCTGTACACGGACGGACTGGTCGAGGAGCGGACCCGGGACATCGGCGAGGGGCTGGAGCTGCTCCGCGGGGCCCTGAGCCATCCGGACCGGGACCCTGCGGAGAGCTGCCGGGCCGTACTGGACCTTCTCCTGCCGACCCGTCCGACCGACGACGTGGCGCTGCTCATCGCGCGGACACGGACCCTCGGCCCGGACCGGGTCACGGAGTGGGACATGCCGTTCCGGCCGAGTGCGGTGGCCGCCATGCGGAGCGTCGCGGTGAAGCAGCTCGACGAATGGGGCCTGTCGGAGCTCGGCTTCGCCACCGAACTGATCCTCAGCGAACTGGTCACCAACGCCGTGCGGCACGGCAGCGCGCCGGTCCGGGTACGGCTGCTGCACGCCCGCACCCTGACCTGCGAGGTGTGGGACGGCAGCAACTCCGCTCCGCACGCGCGGTACGCCGCCACCACGGACGAGGGAGGGCGCGGCCTGTTCCTGGTGGCGCAGCTCAGCGACCACTGGGGCACCCGCTACACGCCCGGCGGCAAAGTCATCTGGGCGGAACTGGCCCTCCCCGACACCCCGGGCGCCGGTGACCCGCCCCTCGCGGCCTTCCTCGACCTGGAACCCCTCTGATTCACGCCCGGACAGCGGGACGCCGTACGGCCGGCATCCCGGTCAGATCTCGCCGCGCCGGGGCTCGCGCCACATGGGCCAGAGGGCGGGACCGTCGTGCGGGAGACGGAGTTCGGAGGTGACCCGGAAGCCCAGCCGTTCGTAGAAGGGAACGTTGGCGGCCTTGCTCGACTCCAGGTAGGCGGGTTGCCCGAGCTTGTCGCAGTCGGCCAGCTGCTGGCGCAACAGCGCCGAGCCGACTCCCGTCCCCTGGAGCCCCGGGTCCGTCCCCACGGACGGCAGGTACCAGTGCGGAGCGGCCGGATGGGAACCGTGCATGGCGTTCTGGACCTCACCGGCCCGCGACATCCCCCGGAAACCGAAGACGCGCACGTAGTGGGGGAGCGCGGCCAGCTCTCCTACCGCAGAGGTCTTCCAGCGCCCGGGGCCCGACCACAACGCGGCCGCGAGCAACCGCCCGTCGCTGGTCGCGGCGACCCGGACACCACCCGCGCGGGGTCGCTGCTGGCGCTGGGCGAGCTCGAAGTAGCGGGCGATCCGGCGTTCCCGGTCGGCTGAGGCGGGGATCATCCATGCCATGACGGGGTCGTCCGAGAAGGCGCGGGCCAGCAGGGCGGCGACCGCCCCGGACTCGCAGGGCCGGGCGAACCGGATGCCGTACCCGGCGATGGGCACTGTCGTGGGGGTGCTCATGGGCCCCACGCTAGGCAGCGGTCCCGGGCTTCTGCGGTCGCGCACGACGGACACGCCGTACGGACCACCCTGCGACGCCACCGCCGTGGCCCCGTGATCACAGGTGTGAAAATGGGGAGCCCACTTCAGACGCCGAATCGAGCAGGAGAACCTTGACCACCGAAGACCGCTGGCACCTGCAAGGCTCCGCGGACTACGCATACTCCGGTGACGAGGCCCGGAATCTGCTCCGCCACCGGTTGGACTGGGGGAACCCGGAGACCTGGTTCGAGAGCGACGCGGGCCGGCTCCTGGGCGTGGTCACCAACGGCGAACGCGCGATGGTGACGTGGGTGGACGCAGAAGGCGGCCCCGGTGAGCATCTCGTCGATCCGCGTGGCGAAGGCTCCTCAGGCGGCTTCGCACTGTCCAACGGGCAAGCCGGCAGCTACGCCGACCGGGACACGGTCGCCTTCGACGTCGCCGGGCACGCCGTGGCACATTTCATCGATCATGGGAGCTGGCCCCCCACCGGCGTGAGCGTGGCGAGCGGCCGCGGCGCACACTGACCGGCTGCTGCGGTCGGCCGCGCGAATGGCAGCCCTCGGTATGCCTGTGGCCTTCGATCCGGGGGCTGTAAGCAGGCCCGAACCTTGCCCTGGAAGGGGTTCGGGTGGTCGCGGAGGGTGAGATTCGGGCGGTCTGGCGGTGACCCGCCCCACAGGACCTTGGTCACATACGAGCCGGGATAGTAGTCCCTAAGGGGCCCTTACCCACCCCGTCGCATGGCCTCTGAACTGCGGTGATATCCAGCCGCACCAAGGGGGGTCGTTGAGCCCCGGCTGCGAGGGTCACTAGTAAGAGGGGGTCGTTGCCAGGCGTCCGGGACCCCCGTAGAACTGGATGAGTCGCAGGGCGGACGGAGACCCCCGGGTCTTCCGATCCCCCCGATGAACCCCTCTCTTTCACGTGAGTGGCTCGTGCACGTCTGCGACTGTCCTTGTCCCCTTCGGAAGGTTTGTCCGTGTCCAACGTCGTCATCCGCCGCATCGTCGCTTCGAAGAAGACCCTCGCGGGTACCGTCCTCGCCCTGGGTGTCG
>NZ_JBHWMB010000146.1:0-8418 GCF_042730015.1 Streptomyces sp. NPDC059957
TGTATATCGCCCACCATACCCTAGCGTTCTGCGCGAGCCAAACACCACTCCTTAGCCCCGACCCGGCGCCCCCCGACCCGGTGAACCTCCCCGGCCACAGCACTAGCCGACGACGCCTTCCCCGCCGAACGAGCCGCCACCCTCAAGGACGGAGCGGGAGTTGATCAGGGTGCTGCCCGCGGGGGTGGGCCCGTGGGCTCCGCCCGGCAGGGACCATACGGAATGCTCGCCCATCGCGCTGATGAACAGTGTCCGAACCTCAACCGGCAAGGTACGGACCCCAACCGGGGATCGTCCCCCTGCTCGGCGTGCCGTACCGCAAGACCACTCGCCCGTCCCACACCGGGCATAACCGGAGACTGGGCGCAGGCCAGGAGCGTCTGAATGCTGCACGATTCCGGGCGTCCAACGCCGCCGCCGGGGCCCGGTGATCGGGGTCTCCTCGTTCCGAGGCGAGGAGGTGGCCTTCCCCAACACCACAGACGTGGACGAGCTCGTGGAAGGGACCCGGGGCCTGGCGAAGGTCACCGTCCACGCTGCTGCGTACGCCTCCCTCGGCCTCGGCACCTTGGAGAAGGCCCACAACGCCGGCCTCCCGGCCTGGGGCCTGATCGTCGTCGACGCGGCGCACCGGACGCCGGGGCGGATCGGGAAGCCGTGGGCGGTCATCCACGACAAGACCCGGATCCCAGCGCTGCGACGGCTGTACATGACGGCCACGCCCCGTCTTGGGCGCCTTGGGAGGCGTGGGGCTGGTACGCCCTAGGCGAATCGTGGGCTCTCGGGGCTGGGGGCCGTGTATCAGTGGGTTCATGAAGATCTTGGTTCTGGGTGGGACGGCGTGGGTCGGGCGCGAGCTCTCGCGGCAGGCAGTGGAACGCGGGCATCACGTGTCGTGCCTGGCCCGCGGTGAGAGCGGCGGCGTCGCGGCCGGCGCGAACCTGGTCACGGCGGACCGTACTGACATGGCCGCGTACGAGGAAGTCTCGGGCCAGGACTGGGACGCCGTCATCGAGGTGTCCTGGCAGCCCGGCTTCGTCCGCGGGGCCCTGCGGGCCTTGGCCGAGCGGGCGGGTCACTGGACGTACGTGTCTTCGGTGAGTGCGTACGCCTCGCATGCACGACCCGGCGCGGATGAATCGGCACAGTTGCTCGCAGGCACGGAGCGGGACGAGGTGGGCCGCGACGAGTTCGGGCAGGCCAAGGTCGCCTGCGAGGAGGCTTCGGCGACCGTGCTCGGAGATCGGCTCCTCATAGCTCGGCCGGGTCTCATCGGCGGGCCCGGTGACCACTCCGGACGCTCCGGCGCCTGGGTCGCCCGAGCGGCCCGCGAGCCGCGGTCCTCGATGCTGGTGCCGGCTTCTTCGAGTCTTTCGACGCAGGTGATCGATGCACGGGACCTCGCGGCGTGGCTCCTCGACTGCGCGGAGAAGGGGACGACCGGGACGTACAACGCGGTCGGGCCGGCTGTGTCCCTGGGGGAATGGATCACTTTGTCGCGGGAGATCGGCGGACACACCGGGCCGGTAGTGGAAGCGGATGACGACTGGCTGCTGGAGCAGAAGGTCGTCGAGGCGATGGGTCCGGAGTCACTCGCCCTGTGGGTCGCCGACGCGGACTTCGCCGGATTCGGCGCGCGCAACGGCGCTGCGGCCACGGGCGCGGGCCTGCGTCATCGCACACGGGGAGAGCTGTTGGAGGACACCCTGCGCTGGGAACGCGCCCAGGGTCTGGACCGGCCCCGCCGGGCCGGCTTGAGCATGGAACGCGAGCAACAACTCCTGCAGGCACTGAAGTAACACAGCACCGAGGCGCCGCGCTGTCACCGGCCGGCTGTGCGTCACGCCGCCGACCCCCGCGGTGTGTGCGTCGGTGCGCAGGCGGATGACGTCGACAGCGGTGATACCTGGGCATGGATCGAAGCCTGAGTCACCAGAAGCACCCCACGACACCGGAGCGGGTACCTGAGCGCTGCGTGCTCAGGACCCAACGGCCTGCTGCGCTCCACCAGGATGGAGCCCGCTCCGCAGGCCCCCGAGTGCTCCCACGCTCGGCGCGGCAGGTGACCCCGTTTCACGGGGGCCGGGCCTGCGGCCTGTTGGGCGAGGCCGGGTCGGCGGTGCCGCCCGAGTCCGGGTCCGCTCCCCCACCAAGAGTCCTTCGGCTCCGCCTACAGGGACCATGGACGCCCTGGACCGGGCTCAGCCTCCTGCAGTCCGGAGAAGACGGCACCGACAAGATCGAACATTTGCATGTTCATGGTTGGTTGTGGTGAACCAACCGGTAGAGCAGCGCCACCAAAGGGGAACAATGAGAAGCAGTCAGAAGACCGCGGGGGCCGGGGCCGTCGTGGCCGTTGCCGTCATGATGCTCGCCGGATGCCAGAGTACTGACGCCGGGCGGGATGGCGGCACCGCGCAGGGTCCAGGGACCGGCCAGGGCGGTTCACCGGCCGGGACCGCGGTGGCAACCCCTCAGGGCCGGACTGCCCCACCACCCGCCGGTACCTCCTGCCCGCCCCTGTCCGACGACCAGACTGATGCCGCGAGTGCAGCCGACACGGCCTCGGCGGGCATGGGATGGGCCGATTTCGGCCCCATACGCCTGCCCGTTTCAAAGACCTCGGGCCCGGCGGTCACCGAGGGCCAGATCGCCCGCTGCTACGCGCGTACGCCGCGCGGCGCCGTCCTCGCGCTGGTGAACATCGGCGTCCGGGCTTCCAACGGCCCGGACTGGCGGAAGGTCGTCGAGCGGCAGGTCTTCCCCGACGCCGCGAAGGAGGTGTTCGAGCAGGGCACGGCGGCGAACCGCAGCGGCCAGCCCGACTACCCCGAGAAGTCGAACCGGATGGTGCCGGCCGGGTACAAGCTCGTCACCTTCACTCCGGACGCCGCCGTCGTCGACATCGCGTTCCGCAACCCGGGAGGCACCGTGACCACGGTGCTGATGACCGCGCGCTGGCACGAGGGGGACTGGAAGCAGCAAATGGCCCCCGGGGGCGGGGTGTCCGATTCCGTACTCAGCAGGTTCAACACCCACGGCTACATCCTGTTCCCACAGGAACCGGGCTCCAAAAGCTGAGCAACAACACGCCGGCCGACCGTGAGACCGGCCTCCAGCCGGCCGGGGGACGGAGCACCGGATGGTTGAGCATGCCTCCACGATGACGGCCGGCGGGCGCTCGGTCCCGAGTGCGGATGCTCGGATCCGGTGCGGGGGCCCTTTGAGTGGATCCGCCGCGTTCCACCTCAGGTCCGGGACCGAAATCGGCCGCCAATCACGCGACAGGGCAAGGGAGTTGTCCGTATCGTGGATCGACCACCACGGGGGAGGCGGCAGGATGAAGGCTGGTCGGGAGTTACCCACCCTCTTCCAGTACGGGGAGGAGTGGACGAGCCGCTGGCTCAGCGCGTCCGCGCACCTGGACGAGGAGTTCGCCCGCGCGACGGCGATCGAACTCACCGAGGACCGGATCAGGGCGCTCGGCCCGTCGCTCGGCGTCGACCTCGTCGCGGTGGCCCGGCACACCCGCCTCGCGGTGCGCCGCACGAACCTCCGCGACGGCCTGCTGGCCGTCCTGTTCACCGCCGGGGCGGGCTACCTGGCCGTGCTGGTCCACGGGATCCTGGCCGGACCCGTCGAGGCGTCGCTCGGTAGGTCCCTGCTCGGCCTCGTCGGGGTGCTCGCCGCTTCCTGGGGGCTGGTGCTGGTGGTCGAACACCGGGCCCGGGTGCTGGCGTTGAAAGTGATCGCCCTGGGCGGCCCGCCACCCGAGGGGCTCGCCCCGCCCCTCGACCCGGGCCTGGAGGAGCGGCTGCGCGAACAGGAACGGGCCAACGTGGCCCCGTACCACGAGGACGCCGAACGGACGAACCCCTTCGTCGGCAGCGGCGAACGCTTCCAGGAGCGGGTCTGGCACCCCATCGACATCAGCAAGCCCGCCAACGCCTCCGGCGGCGGGAAACTGAGCATCATCCCCTTCGACGTGCTCGACCTGCACGCCTTCGTCGAACAGGAGATGGGCAACATCGCCGGACTGGAAGGACTGCGGGCCGCCCACCGGCTCTACGTGCGCGGCCCCATGACCCTGCACGCCGGCAAGGACCTGCTCCCCGACCGGCTGAGACCGCCCCGTGCCGTGATCCCCGAGGACATGGTGCAGGCCGGCCTGGCCCGGCCCGGACTCGGCATGCGCACGTACCTGTGCCTGGAGCGGGTCGGCGACAGCGGCCGCGTCATCGTCTGCATGCATCTGCGTGCGCGTCTTCAGCACCCCAGCCTGACCTGGGAGGTGGCCGCCTATGTGGTTCCGCCGCTGCGCGACAGCTTCATGCGGGTACGGACCCTGCGACTCGACCCGTTCGGGCGCTGGTGGACCCTGTTCACCTTCACCACGGGCGCGTTCCTGCCCCTGCTGTTCAAGGTTCCGGCCCGGCTGCTGCGCCGGGCCTGGGACAAGTTCCTGCGCCGGTGGGACCTGGGGTACGCGCGCTGGGTCATCGGCAAGCGCCACATCGAGTACGACTACGGCGCCACCGGGAGCATCCGCGCGGAGGCGGCCGAGGAGCTGGAGCACATCGAGTTCTCCGACAGCACCGACGCGCTGGACTTCCTCCAGCGGCTCCAGCGGGGCGTGCTCACGGCGACCGAACAGTTCCTCAAGGCCCACCACGTGGACACCCGCTCCTTCGACCAGGCGCAGCGGGTCATCACACACCACAGCTACACCTTCCAGGGGCCCATCAACGGCCCCGGCATCTACGGGGACCACGGCACTTTCAACCTGCCCGGAGGCGCGCCTTCGCCGTCCCCGGAGCCGACCAAGCCCTGACCCCACACACACGGCACGCGGCACACGGCACACGGAGAGGAGCCCGATGGGCACGTACCACTTCCACGGGAACATCGAGGGCCCCGGCATCTACGGGGACCACGGCGTGATCAACATCGGCCGCCAGGAGCGCGAGGACGACGCCGCCCGGGTGCTGCGGCTGGCGGCGGAACTCGCGCAGCTGCTACGGACCGAGGGCGCCGCCCAGGAACGGATCGACGCGGCGTCGGACCTGGCCGGCGAACTGGAGCAGGCTGGGCAGGAGCAGAGACCGCCCGAGCCGGGGCAGGTCCGGCGCTGCCTCGAAACGGTCACCCTGGGCTTGGGCGCGGGCAGCGCGACCCTGGCCCTGGCCCAGGAACTGGGCCGTCTTCTCGGCGGCTGACGGCTCCCGAGGCCAAGCACGGCGAACAATTCCCTGGACCGACCAGCTGAACAGGTCCGATGGCTGCGTTGTTAGGGTCCGGTCCTGTGACTCTTTCGAATCCCGTAGCCAAAACCCGCTTCCTCGTCCTGCACGACTACGGGATGGGCGGTTCATGGTGGTGGGTCCACGCGCGGTCGGCCCGGGAAATCCTGGAAACGTTCGCGTGGACCGAGGTTGTCACCAGGCAGGAGTCGGTTACCTGGGCCGAGGGCAACAAGGTCGAAGAAGTCGACATCGATGCGCCACTCATGCCTCCAGGTCTGGACGACCTGCGGGCCGAACGCGACGCACAGCGCGGGCTTTCCGGCTTCGGCGCACTCGCGGACCGGAGCATCGTGTACGTGCGGCGTCACTGGGACGGTGAGGATGACGGCGGCCCGGTCTACCTCATGGAGGTTGAATCGGACGGGCGCCGGACCCGCGAAGTGGAGCTGGCTGAGGACGGGAGCGGCCGCATCAGGAGCGGACCTGACGACTGGCCCTTCAACCCGCCGGTCGTCGACTTCTTCGACCCGGAGTTGGCAGGTCAGGAGATCACCCGGGAAGAGTTCGAGGAGCAGTGGGAACGCGCCGTACCCGCTTCCGGCCTGTAGCCGCCCACGGCAGGTGACCTTGCTTGGATCGCAAACGGTCCAAGTCCCGTGGCAGGGAACACCCGACCCTTGCCGGCCCGGCAGTTGCCGTCACCATGAGGCGTAACCAGTGACGCCTCAGGCCGGGTTCAACACCAAGGCGCCGTTACCGTCCTCCAGGTCTGCCATGTTCGCCGGCTCCCGGTCGTAGTTGTAGTCATAGTCGTCCTGGCTGTGACATGTGCATATGCCACCCTCGTCCGTGAGCCGCTCGCAGCGATCGGCGTGGCATCTGTCCGGCCTCCTGGTGTCTCCTGTCGGACGCCACCCTGCCGTACCCGGCCCGTATGCGACCCTAGAAGGGCCAACCGGGCCTGTACGACCCCGCGCGGCCCGGCCGACCAGGGGTACCGCTATGTCCCAGCGCGCGTTCCTCGCCTCCCATTCCGTGCCGGCGGTGCTCACCGGCGCCGCCCTCGCCCTCCTGCTGACGATGCCCAGCGCGCCCGCGGCGGCGACCGGGCCGGCCGCAGCGGAACTCCCACAGTCAGCCGTACTGTCGATTCCGGCCATCGGCGTGTCCGGGCTGCCCGTGGTCCCGTACCGCGGAAGCCCCGACGACTCGCCGGGCACTCGGATCCAGGACCGGGGCGTGGCCGCCAGCCCGCATGGTCCCGCCGGTGGCGTCGGCCCCGGCGATGTGGGCAACTACATCGTCACTGGCCACCGCATCGTGGCGGGCGGGCCGCTACGGGCGCTGCCGTCACTGCCGACGGGCGCGTCCGTCGTCGTGACCTCCGGTGGTGTGACGTACGAGTACACGATCACCGCGACCCGGACGACCTCCTTCCGCTCCCAGTCCTCCATGGCCGCGCAGCGCGCCGCTGTCCCCGGCTTCCCCGATGCCGCCCCTACCCGCGCGATGATCACCGTGACCACCTGCCTCACGCCCGAGGACGATGCGGCAGGCAACCACTGGCGGGACGCGCAGAACAACCCCGAACACCGCATCGACAAGATCGGCGTCCTCACAGCAACCACGTCCTGACCTGTCCACACCGCGCGCCGTCCCGTACTCATGAGGGCGAAGGTCACAGGTCCGGCCCATATGAACCTCTTGCTCCGTATGTCACTCTGGCGGGCAAACCGGCTCGCGCCCCCGCCGCGACGACCCCGCCGACCCCGCCGACCAGTACGGAAACGCCCATGCCCCTGCAGTTCCCGTCCCGAGCCGTATCCGCCGCAGCGGCCGGCGCCGTGGTCGTCCTGATGGCGGCTTGCAGCACCACTCAGGCTGCCGCCGGCGCGGCGGTTCCCGCACCGCCGACGACGGCAGGGGCACCCGCTTCGGCCCCGGCCGCCACCGCCGCGCGGCCGTCCGAGCCATCGGTTACCTCCGTGCAGACCGAGGCCTCCGTCCTGTCCATACCCTCGGTGGGCATAACCGGGCTGCGCGTGCTGCCGTACGAGGGCACCACCGATGATGCGCCCGGCACCCGTATCCAGGACAAGGGTGTGGCGGCCAGCCCGTACGGGAAGCGTGGCGGAGTCGGGCCCGGCCAGGCGGGCAATTTCCTGGTCACCGCCCACCGCCTGTCGGCGGGCGGCCCGCTGCGCGACCTGCCCTCCGTGGCGAAGGGCGACTCGGTGCTCGTCACTGTGGGCGATGTGGTGTACACGTACGAGATAATCGCGAGCCGCAAGACATCCTTCCGGTCGGAGCGCTCGCTCAGCGAGCAGCGCGCCGCGGTCCCCGGAAAGCCGGGTGTGGCCCCGACCCAGGCCATGATCACGATCTCGACCTGCGCCACCCCGGAAGACCATGCCGAAGGCAACTTCTGGAGCGATGCCCAGGGCAATCCCGAGCACCGCATCGACAAGATAGGCGTGCTCCGCAAGACGACGGCATCGCCGGCTGCGGGATAGCGCCACCCAGCCCTCGTAAGAGCGCGGGCGGGGCCCTAGGCGTGCCCGGGAGGCGCTTTTCACCTGTTGCGTGACCATGCCGTACGCCATCGGGAACTGCATGGGCTGCGCCGGGACGGGTCGGCCTCCTCGGACGCGCCGAGACTGACCCGGCGCACCATTACGGCTTGGCGCACAGGGCCGCGTCCACCGCCCCTTGGAGGTGACGCAGGCTTGCGCCCTCGGCCGCCCAAGTCGTGGTGTAGACGGTCACCGTTCCGCGGCCCGCCGTGGCACGGCCTCCGCCCACCGAGTTGCCGGGGAGGTCGCCGCCGTGGCCCCAGTAGACGCCGCCGCAGCTGAGGGGGATCGAGGCGATGCCGTAGCCGTAGCGGCTACCCGCCGGGTAGACATCGCGACCACCGACCGCGGTGGTGTCCAGGGTCATCTGGCGCAGTGCCCAGTCGGGCAGAAGGCGGCCGCCGAACAGTGCGTCCCAGAAGGCGTTGAGGTCCTTGGGCGTGGAGACGAGGCCGCCGGACGCACCGAACTCATATCCGGGGAGCTCGGTCAGATCCATCCGGCCGGCCTCCGGGGCGGCGGGGTGGATGCCGTAGTTGCGGGCGTGCGGTCCGCGCAGAGCCAGCTCGCCGGGTGCGGGCCAGTAGGTGTCGTTCAGGTGG